>CAYZHI010000223.1:0-6131 GCA_964477335.1 uncultured Caldilineaceae bacterium
GGCATGCACCGTTACCACCCGGTCGATGACCTGATCGAGCAGGGCCAGCGGGTCGGCGGCAAAGGCGGCGGCGTTGCCCGTATCAAAGTTGAGGCCCAGGCCAACCTCGGCCGTAGCTTTGACTATTTCCAAGAAGATATCGGGCGGCTGGCAGAAGTCGGTGTAGGTCCAGGCGCCGGGCTTGGCGTGATTCTCGTAGACCGGGGTAACAGCCAGGCGGCGGGTGGTCTCGACCAGCCGGGTCAAGCCGGCGGCGGCCCAGCGGATACCCTCGGCGCGGCCGGTCTCCGGGTGGGCCTGCCCGGCGGTGACCCGGACAAAGCTGGCCCCCAGCGCGGCGGCTACGGCCATGACCTCTTGTTCAAGTTCCAATTCGCGCTCTCGCTGGGCCGGATCGGGATGGGTGAAATCGGGGTAGGAAGTGACCATCACCACCCGGCTGCCGGCGGCTTCGATGTCCTGACGGAGCGCGGCCAGGGCGGCCGGGGAGCGGTCAGGCACAAACAGAATGCTCAGATCGATGCCGTCCAGGCCAAGCGAAGCGCCCATACGGGCCCACTCGGCCACACTCATCCGGCCAGCGATAATGTCGGCAAAGAAGGAAACGGGTAAACAACTGAGTTTCACAGGTAGACCTTTCTAGCTCAATTGGATTTCAGCGAGTTGACATCGTGAAACGTGATACGTGAATTTACGTTCACCTGCACCCCTGGCACCCCTGGCGCAGTCCGCCAGGACTGTGTGCCCGCCAGGGCAAGTGTGCGCGCAGGCGCCAGTGTCACGTTTTTCGGATTTGAGTTCATTACCCTTCGTGAACCATTCACAATTCCCAATTCATAATTCATAATTCACTATTCTACCCTGCCCAGCGCATATTCGCTGCGTACTCTTCAGCAACCCGGCGCATCTCCCAATAGAGGTCGGTGATATCGCTATCGGCCCAGGTATCATCGACAATGCAAAGCGGGAGGCCAATGGTATCCGGGGCCAGGGTTTCCATCATGTAGCGAAAGTTAGCCAGCATTTCGGCCGGACTTTCGCCAGAATCGAACATAGCCTCGATGATGCCCCAGCCGGCAAAGATCTGGCGGAATTCGGCAAACTCCTGGTGGCTGAAACGATAGGAACAGTTCAGCCCTTTCAACTTGGGCCGGTGATCGAGGTAGAGATGTTTGCAGGGATTGGGGCCGCAGTTGTGCAGCAGGCCGCTGCCCCACGGTTGGTACAACCGGCTGTTGTAGGGCAGACTAAATTCGCGGAACAGCTCCGGTCCAATGGTGGCGCAGATATCGTCGCTAACAAAGCTCTTGTACTGCTCCGGGGCCCAGTTGGGGCTGAAGTCGAGGCCGGTCAGCCGCTCCAGGCCGCCTGCGGCCGCCACCACAGCCCGGTAGACATCGAGCTGGACCTCGGTGACCAGATTCAGCAGGTGGTGCATGGCCGCCGGGTCGTCATAAAACGCCGTGTAGAGCAGGTTGGTGTCGAGCAGGTCTTTGCAGCTATTGAGCGGCCCGCCGCTGTCGATGCCGGTGAGGTAGACATCGGGCGGCAGATTTTCGGCGTGGTAACGCAGCCGCCGGATATTCTCCGGCATCAGCCCGGCGTCGATGGTTGGCCGCGGCAGGCGGTAGACCTGCTCCAGGTCGGTGATGAGGTGGCCCTTGACGCCCGGCGGCTGGTCCGGGTCGTCCGCCCAATAGACCTCCATACCGAACATGGTGGCAATGGTCATATAGCCGGGCGTGACAAAGGCAAAGGGGATGTAGTCGTCCGGCAGCAGCCGCAGCGAGCGCCGGATGGCCTCGACATTGACCTGGAATTGGATTGCGGCGCTCTGCCGCTGTTCGCGCAAGGTATAGCCGCACGAGGGAGTCAGCCAGAAGACGATGGGGATATGGTCGACCGGCCGGTAATCCCACAAATCACGGCGCAGTTGTTTGCGGCGTTCGATCTCACGGTGGTCGATATCAAAAGGGATCATACTTCGCTCTCCAAGAGGGGCCGCATGTAGGCCAGGGTTTGACGGGCGGCGGCGTCGGGATCGGGCCGGGCCAGCAGCTCAGCCGACAGGTAGCCGGTGTAACCGATTTGGCGCAGCGTGGCGACAATAGCCGGGAAATCGATCAGGCCGTAACCGGGCGGCCAGCGGTTGTTATCGCCCACATGGACGTGCCACAGTCGCTTGGCGGCCATCACCTGGCGGAACGGCTCGGTCCAGGAGCTTTCCTCGATGTTGACATGGTAGGTGTCGAGCAGCAGGCCGAACGCCGGCTGCCCGACCTCCTCGACCAGGGCCAGCCCCTCGGCGGCGTTATTCACCAAATCGGCCTCGTAGCGATTGAGCGGCTCCAGCACCAGACGCACGCCGTGAGCCGCAGCATAGCCGGCGGCCTCCCTGAGGATAGCCGCCAGTCGCTCTCGACCGCCCGCCCCCACCGCGGCCAGCCGGCCGCGGAAGCTGCCGACCGTCACCAGGGGCGAACCCACCGCGGCGGCAAAATCGATGAGCTGGCGCAGGCGGTTTTCGGCCTGGCTGGCTTTGGCCGGGTCGGCATGGAGCAGGGTCAGTCCGGTGGCAAAGGGTATCCCGCCGCTGCCGACGGCGGCCACCTCCAGGCCGTGTTGTTCCAGGCTGGCCCGGATAGCCTGGCTATCCAGCGCCGCCGGGTCGGCCGTCATCAATTCCACGCCGGCCGCGCCCAGCCGGGCCGCTTTGGCCAATTTTTCGGCAAACGTGCCGCTGAGCAGGGCCACGGGGATAAGCGGTTCGACCTCGGGCGTTTGGATGGTCAGAGCGAGTTTCATAGCTGGCCTTATACCACCTGGGCTTCAAAGGCCCGCATTGAGTCGTGCAGAATGACCATCATCTCGTCGATCTGCGCTTTGGTGGTGATGAGCGGCGGGGCCATCAGAATCGTGTCGCCGGCCATGCCGCGGACCGTCCCGGCGCAGGGGTAGGTCACCAACCCCCGTTCAAAGGTCAATTCCGAAAACAGGCGGGACGTCTCTTTTTCCGGCGGGAAGGTCGCTTTGGTGGCCTTGTCGGCCACAAACTCAAAACCGACCATCAGCCCCCGGCCGCGCACATCGCCGATGGTCCGGTACTGGAGGAGAGTGCCCAGTTGCTCCAGGAAGTAGTCGCCCACCACGCGGGCGTTCTCGATCAGATTATGTTTCTGAATATATTTGATCGTCTCGATAGTGGCGGCCATGCCGATGACGCTGGCGTTCAGGGTATGGCCGGCCCGGAAGTGGGCGTTGGCTGCCCGCAGGGTCTCCCAGATATCGTTGCGGGCAATGACCGCCGCTACCGGGAAGTGACCACCGGTGAGGGCTTTGGAGGCGGCGATGATATCAGGCGTAACGCCCCAATGCTCGATGCCCCACATTTTGCCGGTGCGTCCCAACGCCGTCATCACCTCATCGACGATGAAGAGGATGTCGTATTTGTCACAAATTTCACGGATGATTTGAAAATAACCATCCGGGGCCGGGCTGGCGGCCAGGGCTGAACCGACCACCGGCTCGGCAATGAAGGCGGCTACGTTCTCCGGGCCGGCCTGGCAAATGGCGTCCTCCAGCGAGCGGGCGCACAGCAGATTGCAGTCCGGGTAGCTCTTCTCAAAGGGACAACGGTAACAGAAGGCCGGCGGAATCTTGGGCATATCCCGAAACATCGGCGTATACATCCGCCGCCGGGCCGACAGGCCGGAGATGCTGACCGAGAAAATATTGTCGCCGTGGAAAGCCTGCCAGCGGCTGATGATGATGTGCTTTGAAACCTGGCCTTTGACCACCCAGTATTGCCGGGCCAGCCGGGCCGCATCGTCGGTGCTGTCGCTGCCGGTGACGGTCATCCAGGTTTTGCAGTTATGGCGCAGCTCGCCCGGGGCGATGTCGGCGATCAGGTCGCACAGTTCCAGGAGTTTGGCGTTGGAGAAAGCATGGGCTGGGTAGAAGGCGAATTCCTGGGCCTGCTCAAACATGGCCTGCGGAATTTCCTTGACCCCGTGACCGATGGCCGTGACCACGGACGAGCCGCCGGAGCCATCGATGTAGCGTTTGCCGTCCGTATCCCACAGATAGATGCCTTCAGCGCGGGCCATGATGGGGTAATGCCAGTCCCAGCGCCGTTGAACTGCCGTTTCATTTGGTTTGCTCATAGGTGATATTCCCCTTTGTTAAAAGAATTTTCCGCTCTTGTTAAGTGCAAGTGCTCGGTAGGGGCGCAAGGCCTTGCGCCCCTACGTAAAAAGCAGTTGTTCCTACCCATTACGCCCTGGTTTCGCGGATGGCCTGGTTGAGAGCGCGTTCCAGCTCGGCGTCGACGCCCGGCGGCAGCGGCGCCGGGCCGGCCTGGGCCAGGATCTCCTGCACCCGCTCGTGAGCCACCTCGTGAATCATCTTGCCGCCGCTCTGCACCCACTGGTCGATGGTCTGGCGGCGGAACAACACCGGGAAGAACAGTTCCTGCCGGAACAGGTTAAAGGTGTGCTCGTGGGTGAGGTAGTTGCCGCCGTGGCCCACCTCGCGGATGACATCCAGGGCCAACGTCTCGTCGGTGATGGCGATGCCGGCCAGGACGCGTTTGATCATATGGACCATCTCATCGCAGATCACCACCATCTCCCGGCAGCCGTACATCCCCCAGGCCATGCTGCCGAGACTCTGCGACAGGGTGATCCCGGCCAGCCCATTCAGGAGCATACTCATACCGGCCTCGGCCGCGGCTTCAGCGTCGGGCACCTTGCCCTCGACGCCGCCGCCCAGGCTGTAGATGGGAATCTGGTAGCGGCGGGCCAGTTGGGCCATCGCCAGCTTGCCCAGGTTTTGCTCCGGGCTGCTGTAGGTGCATTGGGTGGTCTTCATATCAAAGACATCGGTATCGGGCTTGAGCACCACCGGCGCGCCCGGCTTGATGAGCTGGGTCAGCACGACGCCAAACAGGACCTCGGCCGTGGTCAGGGCCAGGGTGCCGGCCACGCTCGCCGGGCCGGTCGCGCCCATCAGAGGGCCGGGCGAGTAGAGGATCGGCACGCCGGCCTGCACCGCGTCGATGATGCCCTCGTTCATCACGGCGAATTTGAGCGGGCTGATGGGCGTGACGATGCCCATCACGCTGGGGCGCTGGCGCAGCTCCTCTTCGCCGCCGGATGCGGCCGCGGCCAGGGCCAACAGATGGGCGGTGAAAGGTCGTTCCAGGATGTTGATGACGGTTGGTTTGGTGGTGTTCCGGAAGATGGCGTCGAAATCGTGGAAGAAGACGTGATTGGTTGGCTGGTCGGCGGACATGCAGAGCGTTTGCACAAAATCGATGTGGGGCAGGGCATGGCCCAGCCGGGTATTGAGGACCATGTCCTCTTTGGTTGGTTGGCGCGCTTGCCACAGGTCGTAATCCCAAAACAGCGGCTCGGAGGTGCCGCCCATGCCGTAGTAGACCCGGCCATGCTCAAGCAGCAGGTCCATCTGGGGATCGCGACGGCCGTACAGCACCAGGGACGCGGGCGCGCTTTCGATGGCCGCTTCAACCAGAGCCGGCGGCAGGCAAATGATGCGGGTATCACGATTTACCCTGGCGCCGGCCTGCTGAAATATATCGAGGATCAAGTCGGATTCGCTAAAAATGCCGGGGTCTTCCAGGAGTGACAGGGCGGCCTGGTGAATCCGCTCGACCTCGTTCTCCGTCAGAATATTGAGTTTCCCCCCGCTTGCCCCTAGCTTCATTGATACGTCTCCTATCATCAACGATCTTTGTTTTGAATTTGAAGTGAAACAGACTTTATGGAATTAAGGATTTACGCAGTTGCCCGTTCAAATGTCATTTCGAGCGAGGTACGAGCGAGAAATCCTTGAGAATTATGTTTGCAAAGTGACTCTGTAGGGATTTCTCTTCGCTTCGCTCATCGAAATGACATGAACTGCGTAACTCCTGTTAAAGTACCCGGCGCTTATTTCTGTCTACTCCGAAAAAAGGAGCACCTTGGCCACCGGTCCGGGTTGGCCCAGCAGCCGTTCAAAGTAATCCCGCCCCTGAGACAGGGGGGCTTTGACCAGCCACGGCTCAAGGCGAATGCGGCCGGCGGCCAGCCAGTCGAGCGCCGTCTGAAAGTTGGCCGGGGTGTACGCAAAGC
>CAYZHI010000224.1:0-6109 GCA_964477335.1 uncultured Caldilineaceae bacterium
GGACATCTCTTTACACCTTTTCATGCTTGGACTCTACCTCCTGCTGCTGCGTCGTCAGTGGGGTGAGGGTGGCGTTCTGATGCTGGTCGGCCTGCTCTGGTTTTATACGGCCTTTCAACTGGTTATCCCTGCCTTTCGGGTGGCGGGTGAGCACTCGATTTTTACCACCTGGTTTGAAGCGCTGGGTGACACGCCGCTAGAAATTGCCCTCTCGCCGCTCAACGCCCCCGATAAAGTAGCCGGCCTGCTCTTTCGACCTGGCAGCGTACCGGCTGTTGGTATGTTGACCCTGCCGCTGGCGCTGCTGCCTCTGGCTGGACTGCCCTTCCTGCTGAT
The DNA here is from genome assembly GCA_964477335.1 of uncultured Caldilineaceae bacterium. Lineage (GTDB taxonomy): Bacteria > Chloroflexota > Anaerolineae > 4572-78 > J111 > CAYNLK01. Next base: position 337 of record CAYZHI010000224.1, read on the forward strand.
GGCGACGCCCTCCCTGGCCGTCGCTTTGCTTAGCCAGCCGCCGCTGTTGCGCCAACTCGAAAGCTGGCACTACGCCGCCCCGATGATCCCGTTTATCATGCTGGCTACCATCGATGGCCTGGCCCGCATGTCTCATTATCTGCCTCGGTTTGAATCTCAGGCCAGACAGCCCTCACGCTCCACGCTCTACGTACTCACCGGCGTGCTTTTGTTGTCTAGCCTCACCTACCATTACCTGCGCGGCTATTCTCATCTGTCTAAACTGGCGGAGTGGCCCGAAATTACCGCCCATCACCGGCTTGGCCGGGAGATCGCCGCCGCCATTCCCGCCGACGCGGCGGTGTTGGCCCAGGCTCAACTGGTCCCCCATCTGACCGGGCGGCAAAAGTTAGCCATCTGGAGCGGTCCCTTGGATACCGCCTACGATTACGTCTGGCTCGATCTCAGCCACCCTCGATTACCCAATCGTTTTGGCGCTCACGGCGACCTGCTCACCGGTCTGGTCATCGAACCGGCCTTCGGCCCGTTGGTGACCCAGGATGGTTATCTGTTACTACAAAAAAACGGCGAACGCGCCCCGCTGTCCGAAGAACTGTTTACTTTTACGGAATTTGCCCATCTCCCGGCCGATGTCCAACCTTTTGAGGCCACGTTTGGCGATTTCCTCAGATTGGTCGCGGTCAAGTCCGAGGTGCACCGGCTGGCCACACCTCAAGTGGAACCCCAAATCGTGCTGTACTTTGAGGTGCAGCAGTCACCGTCGGAAGATTATCATCTCTTTCTCTATTTGTTGGGGGCTGATGGGGCCATTGTTGGCGCCACCGATTATGCCCAGCCGGCTCTGGTCTGGTGGCCAATCTCCAGTTGGCAGACTGGTGACCGGCGGCAGGTGCGGGTCAACACAATGCCCTGGTGGACGGGCGACAAAGCCATTTTTGGTTATGCCCTGGGCATATCCCGTAGCAGCGATCCCTGGGATGTGGCAGCCCGTTTACCCGTAACCTTGCCGGCCGATGGCCTCAATCCGCCCGGCAGCCAACCCCTGGACCACAGCACCTTGCTACCCATCGCCGCCTTTCGTCGCTGGTTTGGCCTGCCCTATCCTCAACCGCTCACAACTCTTCCAGCAACAGAGAGGGGAGACTAACGGTGATGGCTTCACGCTTTACGTTTTACGCTTCACGCCTCACGCTCCTCGCTGATCCCCTGATCGGCCTGGCTCTCTTCCTGGCCGGCCTCTACGCCTATACCTACACCCTGGCCCCAACCGTCCTGGACGGAGACGCTGCCCTTTTTCAATATACCCCTTATGTGCTGGGCGTCACCTATCCCACCGGCTATCCGCTCTATATTTTGCTGGGCAAAGCATGGGTGACGTTATTTCCATTTGGCGAAATCGCCTGGCGGATGAATCTCTTCTCGGCGCTTTGCTCTGCCGCCGCGCTGCCGTTGATCTACGGCGCCGCCCGGCGATGGCTTGCCTTCCCCTTATCCCCCCATATCAGCCGGGGCCTCGGGGGGGTCGCCCGCTGGGCCGCCCTGGTTACGGTGTTGACTTTCGCCACAATCCCCACCTTTTGGCGCTGGTCCACCGAGGCTAAAATCTACGCTCTGAATATCTTGCTGTTCAGTGGCGTCCTTTACACGCTGGCGCTGGCTAACAGGTGGCAGGTCGCAGGTCGCATATCGCAAGTTGCAGGGGACAAGTCGCAAGAACCATCTAATCCACACCTCGCTCCTCGCTCCTCGCTCCTCGCTCCTCGCTCTCCGCTCTCCGCTCTCCGCGCCGCACTCTCCGCCGCTCCCCTGGCTCTACCCGCCTTGCTCCTCGGTTTGCAGATTGCCGTCCACAGCACCACCGTTTTGCTGTTGCCGGGTTTGATGCTCCTGGTCTGGCTCAATTTTCGTTGTCACTTCACCAAAAAATTGCTGGCGCTTTACCTGGCGCTGCTCATCACGCCCGGTCTGTTCTATCTCTACGTCCCCCTGCGCGCCGAATGGCTGCTGGCCGCCTACGGCCGCGAAGAAGCCATCGCCCGCGGCCTGCTGGCCGACTTCTACCATTCCGGCTGGTCCGGCTGGCTGCGCTATTTCACTGCCGCCGATTTCACCGGCGGGGTCGTTACCAACTGGGGCCTCGTGCCGGCCCAATTTCTGACGGTTTATTTGCCGATTCTGACTGATAATTTAACCCCCGTCGGTGTTGCGCTGGGACTCACCGGCGGGCTGGTGCTGGCCTTGATGCGCCCACGACTATTTTGGCCGTTTTTGTTGATCTATGCCGTGCCCATTCCCTTTGTATTAACTTACGGCCAGGGCGAGCAGTCCGCCTTTTTATTACCCTCTTTCCTGATCTTCTGCTTTTTCATCGGCAATTTCCTGATTTTTATCGATTGGTTGTTGCACCTCATCATGGCCCGTTTCGCCCCTCATTCCTCGCTCCCCGCCTCCCTTCGACAAGCTCACGGTGCAACCTCCTCGCTCCTCGCTCCTCGCTCTCCGCTTCACGCTCTTCGCTCCTCGCTCTCCGCTTCACGCTTCATTCCACCGCTCATCTTCATCCTCCTCATCCCCACCCTCTTCTGGCCTCAAACCCATTACAACGTCAATAGCCTCGACGCCAAGTGGAGCCGGGCCATTTATGATGAATGGGCCGACGCCCTGAACCATCCGCTGGAACCGGGCGCGGCTATGCTGGCCCATTGGGGTGACCTGACCTCCTTCTGGTATATGCAGTTTGCCGAGGGACTCCGGCCCGATTTGCGCGGCCTCTACCCCCCCACCGAAGCAGTTGTGACCGATTACCTGGCCACGGGTCGTGCTCTATACATTGCCGGTCCGCTCCAGGGGTGGGCCGCCGGCATCGAAGAGCGCTACCAACTGCTCCCCTGGGGCCGGCTGGTGCGGATCGCCCCGCGCCAGGTTGACCCTCAAACACTGCTGCCGCGCCTGGCCCAGCCCGGCGATGCCACCTTTGACAGTAAACTGCGTTTGCTTGGGGCTGACTACTCGCCGCAAGCCATCGACGGGCGGGCTTTTCCGGTTACGTTGATCTGGCAGGCATTGAGCGAATTGCTGCCGGAGACGACCGTGTCGCTGCGCCTCAGCCGGGGCGATAATCTGGTCGCCCAACTGGACGACACCTTGCTCAGCGGCTGGTTTCCTCGCGACAGCTTGCCGGCCGGCCAATTTGTATTGAGCTATGCGCCCATCCCCATTCCCCTGGGCACACTCCCCGGCCGTTACCGCCTGCAATTGGTCACGTACACCAGTTACAAGCAGCCCTGGCCCCTGGCCGATGGGACGACCGTGCTCGATTTGGGTGAAGTCGAGCTGGTCTCGCCGCCGGCCGATTTTTGGCCGGACTCGGGCCAGTTCAGGCCGGCTGTTTACGACTTCGGCCACGAGATCGAGTTGGTTGAGGCCGACTACAGTGTGGCCAGGGTGGGGCAGGGCAAGGGTTTTGCCGTAAAACTGCTGTGGCGCGCCCAAAGCCAGCCTGCTGACAACTACACCTTGCTGGTCGAAGCGCTGGCTGCTGACGGCCAAGTTTTGCGCTCGGTCGAACAGCAACCGGCCGGCGGCGCGGCGCCAACCTCGAGCTGGCAGCCGGGCCAGTTTGTGCGCGACCAGGTCGATCTGGTGATTCCGGCCAGCGCCCCGCCCGGTGACCAGGCCCTGCGGGTGCGCCTCAGTTGGCTGCGCCCCAACGGCTCCAAATTGACCGTTCACCGCTGGCTGCTGCCGTGGGGCGATAGCCTGAAGTTGGACTGGCTGGCCGTCGTTGAGAAGGAGGGGCGGGTTTTTGAGACGCCGGCGGTGCAGCAGCCCATTGACGCCAATTTTGAGAACAAGGTCAAACTCATTGGCTACAACAGCCCGCAATTGAGCGCCGTCGGCGACAACGACATGTTTCTGCTCCGGCCGGCCGGCTGCCTGACCGAGCCTGAGGCGTGCCAGCTCCGCTTTGATTTTTACTGGCAGGGCTTGAGCGAGATGGACCAGCTTTATACGGTTTTTCTGCACCTGGTCGATGAGCAGGGGCAGATTGTGGCTCAGCATGACCGCGGGCCGGGTATTCGGGCCAAGGAGCCTACGACCAGTTGGCTGCCCGGTGAGGTGGTGCTGGACCCGGTTGACCTGAGTCTACCGCCTGACCTTGCCCCCGGCCAATACACCTTGCGCATGGGTATGTACCTTGCCCCGGACGGCCCTCGCTTGCAACGGCTCAATGCTCAAGGCCAAGTTGTAGGTGATTTTGTTGAGGTTGGAACGGTTGCCGTAGAACCATAGGTTTCTCTAAAAAAATGAGAGGAATTATACCGCAGATTAGTCCGAAAATTGATTATCATTCGGGAAGATCAGGAACGGTGGGTGAAGGATACCAGTTATGGCGGGATCTGGTCTTACGTGCCATTAAACAAGGTGACGGCTATCGCCCTGGCCGAAAATGACGACCATACTCTGACATTGTCCATCAAGCTACCGGCCCAGGATTGTCTGCAAGCCCGCTTCTCGGATGCCAACAAATTTGAGGTGGCTTCATTTTGAGCAGTTTCAAGGATCTGAACCCGGCTCTCGCTCAACAGGCGATAATGTAACCAAAACATTTAGGTAGGGGCGCAAGGCCTTGCGCCCCTATTTTTTTGGAGTTGTTGTGATTAAGAGCCGAAATGGGGAACGGAGAACAATCCGTATGGGGGAGCAACTTTTAATACAAAAACATCGGCTTACCGTTAACGTGGCGAATCTTGGGCCGGTAGGCTTCCACGTCGTACAGCTCATCCACGTCAACCCGCTTGACCCCTTGCGACAGGATATTGGCCGGTACGTCGGTATACTTGCCGTCTTGCACCGCCACCATCCGCCCAAAATTGCGCTCCTGGATCAAATCCATGGCCATATTGGCAAAGTTAAAGCCAACCATCAAATCGACCGAGTCGGGCGCGCCGGAGCGCATCAAATAACCTACTTGCTGATACATAATATTTTCGCCGGTAATCTTCTTCAAGGCGTCGCCGGTAATAGCGCCGATACCGCCCAACTTTTTGTGGCCGTAGGCGTCGGCCTGACCGTACTCAATGATCTTGCCGCCGATCATGGTGGCGCCTTCGGAGATGGTCAGCAGGGCATAGTTACTGGGGTTGTGTTGTTTATCGGCCAGGATGAGCCGGCCTAGTTTTTCGGGGTCAAAGGGTACTTCGGAGATGATGGCCCGGTTCACATCGGCCAGGTAGGCCGAGATCAAGGATGTTTCGCCGGAGTTGCGGCCAAACAGCTCGATGATGCCGATTCGCTCGTGGGAACCAACGTTGGTGCGAAAATCGTGAATGAATTTGACGCTGCGAGTCACGGCCGTCGAGAAGCCGATGCAATAGTCGGTGCCGTGCACGTCGTTGTCCATTGTCTTGGGTATCGCCACGATGGGGAAGCCTTCGGTGTGGAGGCGATGGGCGAAACTCAGGGTATCATCGCCGCCAATGGCAATTAATACCTCTATCTCCAGGTGGGTCAGATTGTTTAGTACGTGCGGCGTAAAATCTCTAATATCGGTCGCATCAGGGTGCCAGTCAGGTTCGCGCAGAAACTCCGGCACATTGGCCGCTTTCACCTTGCCCGGATTAGTCCGGGAGCTATGTAAAAAGGTGCCTCCGGTACGGTCAACCGTGCGGACTTTCGCCTTATCCAGCGGCATCAGCCATTTGGCCGCCGAATTCTCGTCGGCGGGATTATAATCCAGCAGCCCCTTCCAGCCACGGCGAATCCCCAGTAC
>CAYZHI010000225.1:0-6105 GCA_964477335.1 uncultured Caldilineaceae bacterium
ACTTCAACCCCAATGCCCGTGGCCCAGTTCAGCAACCCACTCACCCTGGCCAGCGGCGCTCCAACTCCGTTGGCTACTCCACCGGCTGAATTGCCGGTCTACACTTACAGAGTCGTCAACTCCTATCCCCACGACCCAGGAGCTTATATTCAGGGGCTGGTGTATGAGGCCGGCTTCTTTTATGAAGGCACCGGCCGCCTGGGCCAGTCGAGCCTGCGCAAAGTGGACATCGAAACCGGCGAGGTGTTGCAACGGATCGACCTGGCGCCGGTGCTTTTTGGGGAGGGTATCACGATTTTTGGCGAAAACATCATCCAGCTAACCTGGAAAAGCAGGGTCGGTTTTGTATATGATAAGGAGAGTTTTGAGCTAATCAAAATGTTCGCCTACCCAACCGAAGGCTGGGGCATCACTCACGATGGCGAACGGTTGATCATGAGCGATGGCACGGCCAATCTCTATTTTTGGGCGCCTGACACCCTGGCCGAGATTGGCCGGGTTGAAGTGACGGACAATGGCCAGCCGGTCGTGCGGCTGAACGAGCTTGAATATATCAACGGTGAGGTTTGGGCTAACATCTGGCAAACCGACCGGATTGCCCGCATCGATCCCAACAGCGGCCGCGTGATCGGCTGGGTCGACTTAACCGGCTTGCTAAGCGCCGAGGATCGGGCGCAGCAGCCGGTAGACGTTCTCAACGGAATTGCCTACGACGCTGAAAACGACCGCCTGTTTGTGACCGGCAAACTGTGGCCCAGGTTATTTGAAATCGAGCTGCTGCCGGCAGAGTAGTTTTTTGATTGATCCTCCGGACAGGGGTAAAATTCAGGCCAAGAGCACGGCCGAGTGAATGGTGAATGCTTAATAATACAGAGGTGGTGAATTTATGAAATTAACCCATTATTTTCTAATTATTTTGATCTTGATGGGGTTCAGCCTGGCCGCGTGTAGTCCGGCGGCTGAGGAGTCACCCCCGGCGCCATCGGCGCCAACCTCAACCATTGCCGAACTAAGCAGCGCTGAAGCAACGCCTGAACCCACAACCGCGGCTCAACCAACCGCAACAACGGGACAAAGCGAGGAACCGGCCCAGGTCGAGGTGAAGGCCCAGGCATTATCCAACCTGAACCTGCGCGCCGGTCCGGGCACCAACTATGCCATTGTTGGCCAACTACCGGCCAATGCTGAGGTTGTGGCGCTTGGTCGCAACGAGAATGGGAGCTGGTTGCAGGTTCGAACTGAGGCCGGAGCGACGGCCTGGCTAACCGGCGACCCGGCTCTGGTCAAGGTTGATCAGGCTGTGGCGGCCAACCTGCCGGTAGTTGAAGCTCCACCGCCGGCCTATAACGCCAGCCATCCGCTGGTCAACCGGGTCTTGAATGAGATTCCCCTGGTTGTCCATCATGGCGGCCGCTTTACCTGCGCCTCCCACGGAGGGCTAAATTACCTGCTGCCGGAAGTGCGAGAGGGCAATGTGATCGGCCCATACGCCGGCGATTTTGTCTACGATGGCAATAACGTGCTATTCAAACTGTCGGGTGGGGCGCTGGTCTTGATTCGAGAGAACCCCATTGCTCGCTTTGAGGGCGGAGCCGAGTTCTTGCCGTTTGACCAGGCGATGAAACTGTTTGAGTCGGACCAGATCAGTTGGACCGGCGATTTTGGTCAAACCGGCCGGGGCGTACCCGGCTGCGATCCCAAAGCGCCGTAACTTTCGTAAAACGTGAAACGTAAGGTTTTCTCAGGAAAATCATTACGCTTTACGTTTTACGCATTATGGCGATAGATTATTAGCTGAAATGAAATAGATACACCCATTTCATTCCTTGAGTCGCGCCTGATCGTGGATGATAAAAGCAGCCAGACCGTAAGCAGTCGCCGCGGCCCACAACACGGCTGAAAAACCCCAGGTTAGGGCTACCAGCGCAGCCAGAATGGCGCTAATAACCGAGGCGCAGCCATTGACCGCCCAAACCCACGGGGCCAGTTCCGGGGATGTCCGGGCGACCAGTCTCAAGCCGCACGGAAACGGCACGCCTAACAACATGCCCAGGGGGAACATAGCCAGCGCCGTAATCGCCACCCGGCCGGTAAAAGGAAGCTGTAAAGTTGCCTCAAACAAAACAGTCAACAGCCACGGATAACTTATCGCCAGCAATGTAATCAGCGGCAAGGCCACTCGCAAGGAGAGTCGCTCCGACAGGAAGCTACTGCCTACCCCGGCCGCCGCCAGCAGCGTCGCCGCCACAATAGCAAAGGCGTACGCCGGCTGCCCCAGGTAAAGGATGAAGCGCTGCAACAGCGGAATTTCCACAAAGAGAAAACCCAACCCCAAGAGGGCAAAATAGAGCAAGTATTGGGTCAGACGTTTGTGGTCAGAGACGACCAACAACCGCCGACCGCCGACCACTACGATCAATGGTAACAGAATTAATCCGGCCGAAAGGATAATGGCCAAGATTAGAAGAATGATCAACACCAGGTAGCCGCTGCCGCCAAAGGGCTGCCAGGTTTTACCCAACGTTTGCAAAATCTCTGGCGTTTGCCGCCATTTGAAGAAATGGAAGAAGTACGGGTGATCATCGGTGGGGGGAGCCACGGCGTAAGCGTAATCGGCAGCAAAGGCGTCAGGAGTGGGAGCAGCCAGCAGGTCGGCAAACGTGCGGTAGTAGGGGTCGTTGGGCACCACGCTGTAACGGTTGGTCTCGGCCGGTTGGATATCAGGCAGCCAGACCAGATCGAATTGGCGGGTCTGGGCAAATTGACGAATTTTGGCCAGGTCTGGGGCCGAGAGAGGTGTTGGACTGGCCCCAATCAGCGACGTTTGTAAGCTGCGTACGGCCCACAACCGGACCTTAACCCATTCAGAGCAGGCCTCTGGCGCACACTCCATCCGTTCCCGCAACGCTTCTACCACCGCGCCCCACAAGCGCAGGCTTTCACTGGGAGGCAACTGCAACCACCGCTCGGCCAGCAGCAGGCCGTCGGGGGCCAAATGAGCCAGAGCGTCGGAAAGGGCTTCGACCGTGTAGCGATAATCCTCATTCAGGGTGTAAGCGCCGGCGGTCACGGGGCGAAAACTGTCGGTCAGCGGCAAAATTATCAGGTCGAACTTCTGGCCGGTGCGGCGAAGAAAGCTGCGCGGCTCGTCGATGATGACGTTCACACGGGGATCGTTGTACAAATGGCCGTTGAATTCGCCCAAGCGATCTCGCATGGCTTCGACAACGGTGTGATTGCTCTGGACGACTGTAACCGAGTGGGGCGGAGGCTGTGCATTCAGGGCAGTCAGTACGGCCAGCCCGCCGCCCGGCTCTAAAATGAGGACGTCAGCGCCGGGCCGGAGGGCAAAGCCCAGGGCCAGGGGTAAATAATTAGTGAAGTCAGGTTGAAGCGGGCTGGTAATCGGCGCCAGATTATCGCCATCGACGGACAGCCCCACTTGGGGCGGCAGTGGATCGGGGTAGCTAAAACTCAGTCCCGGCGCCGAGCGGATGCCCTCACTGCGCAAAACATCGACCCGAGAAAAGGCGTTCCACTCGCTGAAAACAAGTTCGCTGCCGGGATACAACTTGGCCTGGTACAGCGCTTTGTACGGAGTCAGGCGGACCTCGAACAGGGCCGGAGGGTAGAGGCTGAAGTAGAGTAAAGCCAGGGTGACAGAGAGGTATATGCCAAACAGGAGAGTGGAGTGCGGGGAGCGGGAAGCGAGGAGCGAGGAGCGACTTCGATCAGACGAAAAATCACTGGCCACCAACCGCCGACCGCAAACCGCCGACCGCCGACCACTGACCACTGACCACTGACCACCGATCACTGCCAACCACCCCAACAGAGCGCAAAAGAAAACCGTTCCCGGCCCGCCAAATGTAGCCAGAGCGAATAGAGCCAGCACGGGTCCCACAGCCGAGCCAAGCAGACTGGCGGCATAGAGCGGCCCGGCTCGTTCCGGTTGGGCGGCTAGGGCAGCCCCAATAACGAGGCCGCCGAAAAAAAAGGGGACGGCCAGGGCCAGATAGTAGAGCGCTAACCAGAGCAGTTGAACTCGCTCCCAGGCCAGGCGATAGGCGTCGAACGGCAAATAGTTGATAATTAAATAGGAAGCAGGGACAGAAAGGGTGAAGAGAGCTGCCCCAATTGATAAGAAGGGAGTCAGGTTTGCCCGGCTGGCTGGTTTTAACGTTAAATAGGTACCGCTGGCCCCGGCGCCCAGCAGGGCCAAACTGATGGCCATGAAAGCCAAATGGCTGCCTTGAGCCAGAGCAAAAAAACGGGTCAGCGCGACTTGAAAGGCCAACGTGGCCGCAGAAATCATGAACAGAGCCAGGTAAATAATGTTCATTACGGCTCATTCTAGGGCGGTTGAGGTTTGTTGTCAATCGGTATGTTGACAAGTTCGACAAGGTATGATAATATGGAATCCCTTATGCACACGTGTGCGCAAATAATAAAATAAGGAGAGAACAATGAATGTACCTGAAGCCGCCAGGCCGCTGGTAGAAATGAAACCCAACTACGACTTTTTTGTTGGGATCGACTCGGATGGGTGCGCTTTTGATACCATGGAGATCAAGCAAAAGGAGTGCTTTTGTCCCAATACCATCAAATATTGGGGCTTGCAGCCGATTTCCAAGTATGCCCGTGAAGCGGTAGAATTTGTCAATCTCTATTCAAAATGGCGGGGCGTCAATCGCTGGCCGGCATTGGTAAAGGTCTTTGACCTGCTGGCCGAGCGCAAGGAAGTCCGGGCCCGAAATGCCCGGATTCCAGAGGTACCTCACCTACGCGACTTCATCGCCGCCGAAGATTACCCCAACAGCAACGACGGGCTGAAAGCATATATGGCCAAATACCCCGACCCGGAGCTTGACACCGCCCTGGCCTGGAGCCAGGCGGTCAACGCCGCCATCACCGACATCGTCTACAACATTCCACCCTTTCCCTTTGTGCGCGAGAGCCTTGATTACCTGTTCGACAAAGCCGACATGCTGGTCGTCTCCCAGACGCCCAATGAGGCGCTGGAGCGGGAGTGGGCCGAGCACAGCATCGACCGCTACGTGCGGCTCATCGCCGGGCAGGAGCGAGGCACCAAAACCCAGCATATTACGTACGCGGCTGCCGGTAAGTATAAACCGGACCATATTTTGATGATTGGCGACGCGCCCGGTGACATGAAAGCGGCCCGAGGTAATAATGCCCTCTTTTACCCCATCAATCCGGGCCACGAGGAAGAAAGCTGGCAACGCTTCTATGAAGAGGGGCTACACAAGTTTCTGGCGTTGGAATTTGCCGGCGATTACGAAGCTAACCTGGTCGCCGAGTTTGAGAAGTTTATGCCCGAAATCCCGCCGTGGCAGAAGTAGGACATCGCACTCTTGGAGGAAAAATAATGTCTAAAGCAGATATTGGTTTGATTGGCCTGGCCGTGATGGGCCAGAATCTGGTTCTGAATATGGACGATCACGGCTTTACGGTGGCGGTCTACAATCGCACCGTTTCCAAAGTCGATGAATTTATCGAGGGCAATGCCAAAGGGACAAAAGTCATCGGCGCGCACTCCATCGAGGAGTTGGTCAGCCTGCTCAAAAAACCCCGCCGGGTCATGCTGCTGGTGAAAGCAGGCAAAGCGGTGGATGATTTCATCGAGCTGCTCATCCCTCACCTGGAAGCGGGCGACATCATCATCGATGGCGGTAACTCAAATTACAACGACACGATTCGGCGGACCGCCTATGTTGAGTCCAAGGGACTGCTGTACATCGGCACAGGCGTCTCCGGCGGTGAGGAGGGAGCCAGGCACGGCCCGTCGATTATGCCGGGTGGTTCGCCGGCGGCCTGGCCGCACGTCAAGCCGATTTTCCAGGCGGTGGCGGCCAAAGTGGAAGACGGCTCGCCCTGCTGCGACTGGGTGGGTGAAAATGGCGCCGGTCACTACGTGAAGATGGTCCATAACGGCATTGAATATGGCGATATGCAGCTCATCTGCGAAGCCTACTTGTTAATGAAGCAGGCCCTGGGTCTAAGCGCCGACGAGATGCACCGGGTTTTTGCGGAGTGGAACAAGGGCAAGCTCGATTTCTATTTGATCGAGATTACGCGCGACAT
>CAYZHI010000226.1:0-6076 GCA_964477335.1 uncultured Caldilineaceae bacterium
CCAATTCAGCCAGATTGCCCAGGCTCAAATCGTACCAGCCGTACACAAAGTAGCACAGCCCCAGGCTATCAATCACCGCCTTCAACCCTTCGGTCCAGGCGGCGATTTGGCCTTTACCTTCGTAGGCCGTTGGTTCACCGGCTTTGAGGTTGTTGAATAGTCTCTGGCCGATTTCCGGCGAGATGCGCCGATTTTCCGTTTGCGGTGAACCGCCCAAGTGGCCGCCCCCGCGACTAGAGGTGATGACGCCCAAAGCCCAGGCCCGGTGCGAGCGCAGGCCCTGCTCATTGAGGCCCACCTTTTTGACTGTCAGCGCCAGGTTGTGGCTGTCCCCCCCGATGGCCTGAGCCGCAGCATAGACCCCCTGGCCCAATATCTGACCGAAACCGGTACCTTCCCCAATTTGTCGGACCAGCTCGACGGCGGCCGAACCGTTGCCCCAGGCCAGCGGCAAACCTCTGATCTGATCGCGGGGAATGAGACCCGCTTCAGCGCACTCGATGGCAAAGGCCACCGCAGCCGAGACGCCATCGACATCCAGTCCGTAGTCGTTGCACAGGGTATGGGCCATCAATAAATCTTCCGGATCGCTGACGCCCCAATTTGAGGCCAGCCCCCGGATCGAATTGGCGTGCATCCCTTCGCTGACCAAATGACCGTATTTAGTTGACTCAATTTCGTAGAGATGCAGGCAACGGATGTTACAACCCAGGCAGCCAACTCGATCAATTTCCCACTGCTTGAAAGCGGCTTCGGTGATGGGGGCCGACTCGTGCGGTGAGAGGTACTCATCCTGCAAATTTTTGACCCCGGTGGGGACCAGGCCGGTGTAGCCACCTGCCCCGGCCTGGCCGTGGGTGCCGCCTCTGACCAGGCCGGCGACTGCTTCGGAGGCGCTGATGCGCCAGTCGAGTTGCTGAATCTTTGTTTTCAAGCCGGCTTGATCGAATACCGGTATCGGTTTATTACCAACGGCCACGACGGCTTTTAATTTCTTGGCCCCAAAGATGTCCCCGCTGCCGCCCCACCCGGCGGCATGGGCCCGGTCGACCATCAAGCAAGATATGGCTACTTCGCGCTCGCCGGCCGGACCAATCCCCAAAAAGCTGGTGGTTGGGCCATAGCGGTCAACCAGACGTGGCCCCAATTCAGAGATCTTCAACCCGCTCAAATCGCCGGCTTCGATGAGGTGGGCCTGGGAATCTTGCAGCAAGAGATAAACGAGGGTGGGGCTGACGCCGCGGATGACCACGGCGTCGTACCCGGCCATTTTCAAGCGTTGGCCGAAATCGCCGCCAACGTTTGAATAGGAAACGCCGCCCGAAAGGCGATTACGGGCGCTAACCGCGGTCCGGCTGGCCAGGGGCAGGCCAGTGGCCACCAGTGGACCGGCCGCGATAATGATTATCTCATTCGCCGGGGTATTGTCGCCGCGGGGTTGCTGGGTGGCCAGCAAAAAGGAACCGAGTCCTCTGCCGCCGAGCCACTCCAGGTAGTTGTCAGTTGGTTCCGGACGCAGCTCCGCCCGGCTCAGATCGACCCATAAAACCTGGCCGCTATAACCGAAAGTCATCTTTCCAATTGCAAATGGCAAATTGCAGATTAAAAACTGCAAATTGCTTATTCAAATCTCCAATCCCTAATCTCCAATCTCACATCCCACATCCTACATTCTTCTAAGCCAACGTCCTTTTTTCGCGGTCGTAGTTCTGACCCAGAAAAGCCGGGGCCCTGACCGAGCGAAAGGCAAAGATCATCACGATGATGGTCGCAATGTAGGGCAGCATCAACAGGAATTGGTAGGGCACAGTCGATCCACCCACCTGAAACTTGAGGGCTAACACCTCGATGGCGGCAAAGAAGAATGCGCCAAACAGGATCAGGTGGGGAGTCCAGCCGCCAAAAAAGGTCAAGGCGATGGAAATCCAACCGCGGCCGGCCACCATTCCCTCGGTGAAAGTGCCGGTATAGGCCATTGGCAGGTAGGCGCCGGCCAGGGCCATCAGCATCCCCCCGAAGATGGCAGTCAGGTAACGCCGGGTGGTGACATTCACGCCCAGGCTGTCGGCGGCTTTGGGGTTCTCCCCCACTGACCTCAGTTCCAGGCCGTAGCTGGTTTTGTAAAGGAAATAGTATAGGAAAATCGACAGGAGAATCGAGAAATATACAAACCAGTTCTGATTGAAGAAAATGTTCCCGATGATCGGAATCTGGCTGAGGAAGGGGATAGGCGCAGCCTTGATTGTTGGAATAAGGGGCGGTTGTAGGGTTACGCCAATGATGAACTTGGGAAAAAGGGTTGATAATCCCAGGCCGATAAAGAACAGGGCCAGGCCGATGACGAACTGGTTCATCTTCAGGGTGGTGGTGAAGTAAGCCAGGGCCAGTCCAAACAACCCGCCGGTAAGCACCGCCAACAAAATGCCGGTCCACATACTGCCGGAGTAGTAAGCGCCCAAAAACCCTAGCGAAGCCCCCAGCAGCATAATCCCTTCTTGGGCCACGCTGAACAGGCCGGTGCGGCCGCCCAACATTGTGCCCTGGCTGGCCAGGATGTAAGGTACAATCGCCAACATCATTAACTTGGTGAAGCTGATAATTTGAAATTCCAGGTCCATTGGTTATCGTCTCCTGACCACGTCGGATAGCAGCACAAAGAGCAGAATGAGCGCCTCGACGATGAAGACCATCTCACCCGGAATCATCATGGTGCGCTGCATGGCGCTGGCGCCAACTTCCAATACGGCAATGAAGAAAGCGACAAAAGGCACGGCCAGGTTATTGCCGCGGGCAATCAGGCCGATAATGATGCCCAAAATCAAAAAGTTGGATTGCAGCCCTTCGATCAGCCGGTGATGCACCCCGGCTACCTCGATGCCGCCGGCTAAACCGGCCAGAGCGCCGCCCAAAATCAGAGAAAGCAAAAACATGCGCCGCACATTGATGCCGTAGACCCGAGCCGCCCGCGGGTTGGCTCCGGTGGCGATCAATTCGTAACCGGCGGAGGTGCGGTCGGTGAACATGTAAACGGCGGCTGCCACCAGGATGGCAATGATGATCCCAGAGTGTAAAGGCGGGCTTGAAATCAGCCGCGGCAATTCCCCCCCGATGCCGATTGGCACTGTGGTCGGGTGGCCGGCCAGGGGATCTTTCCAGATTTCGGTAGCTACGTAGTCAATTAAACCGAACGAGATAAAGTTCATCAAGACTGTGGTCAAAATCTCATTGATGCCAAACTGATAGAGCAGCCAGGCCGGGATTGCGCCCCAGAATGCGCCAAAGAGCACCCCGGCCAGAATGACCAGAGGCAACAGCAGAAAAATAGGCAGGTCGGCCAGGAGGATGCCGGCAGCCGCGGCGCCAATAGCCCCTACAATCATCTGGCCTTCGCCGCCGATATTGAATTTGCCGGCGGCCAGGGGCACGGTAAAGGCCAGCGCCAGCAGCACTAACGGGACAAATTTAAGCAGGGTCTGGATAAAGCCATTGACGCTGCGGAACGAGGTGAAGAGGATCGTTTCGTAGGCGTCGAGCACATTAAAGCCCATCGCCGCGATGAAGATACCGGCGGCAATAAAGGAGGCGATGACGGCCACCAGGTCGGGCAGAAACCGCCGAATCACATTCTTGGCGTTGAACCCCGTAGCCATGGTTAGCTCATTCATCGCTTTTGACTCCGCTCATCAGCCGGCCCAACTGGTATTTGTCGAATTGGCTGCGCTCCAGAATGCCCATGAACTCGCCCCGATACATCACGGCGATCCGGTTGCAAAGGAGCATCAGTTCGTCCAGGTCTTCTGATATCAGCAGGGTCGCCATGCCCAGTTTCTTTTGCTCCAGCAGTTTGGTATAAACAAATTCCATCGAGCCAATGTCAAGCCCACGGGTAGGATTATGGGCCACCATAAAGCGCACTGCACGGGAGAAGGCCCGGGCCAGCATCACCCGCTGGATATTGCCGCCTGATAGATTGCCGGCCACTTCAGTGGGGCCGGTAGTCTTGATGTCATACTCGGCGATTTGCTGGCGAGACACTTTGAAAATGGCCGGCCAGTTCAGGAAGCCGCCCTGGCTATACGGCTGCTGGTGGTGGTAGCCCAACAGCAAGTTCTGGGCCACATTGGCCTTGGGTAGAAAGCCGTCACTTAAGCGGTCCTGGGGAATGTAGCTAACGCCTAAGGCCAACAAGTCGCTGGTTTCCAGGGTGGCAATGTCCGTATCGTTGATGCGGACTCGTCCTCCGGCAATGGGCCGGATGCCCAGCATACTCTCGGCCAGGGCTTGCTGGCCGTTGCCGGCCACACCCGCCACGCCCAGAATCTCCTGCTCCCGGATGTCGAAGGTGCAATTCTTGACCAGGGGGATGCCGTTCGCATCGACCACGTGCAGCCCCTCGACCTGGACGACCGGCCTGGGTCCAGCTTGCAGGGCCTGTTGATCCAGCCCGGTTTTAGAGAATAACAGGCTTTGACTCACGTCCAACCCGGCGCCGACCATCTCTTTAACCAGGATTTCTTCAGAGGCGTCGGCCCGCTCGACAGTGATGGCATTCTGGCCGTTTCTGAGCACGGAGATGCGATCACTCACGCTGAGCACCTCTCGCAGCTTATGGGTGATAAAGACCACGCTCATGCCGGCGTCAACCATAACTCGGAGGGATTGGAAGAGGTCATCGACCTCCTGGGGAGTCAGGCTGGTGGTTGGCTCGTCGAGGATCAATATTTCGACGCCCCGATAAAGGGCTTTGAGGATTTCGACCCGCTGGCGCACCCCCATCGATATCTCTTCGATCCGGGCATGGGGGTTGACGTCCAGTCCAAATCGCTGCGACAACTCGGCCAGACGCTTTTCTTCTTGCTCCAATTTCAGGGTTGGGCGATTTTTCAATCTGGTCCCCAGCACAACATTTTCGGTGACGGTAAAGTTGTCGATTTGCAAAAAGTGCTGGTGGACCATGCCGATGCCGAGCTGGATGGCGTCCCGGGGGGATTGGATCTCTACTTTGCGACCGTGCAGATAGATGTCACCTGCGTCCGGCTTGTAGAGACCGTACAGCACGTTCATCAGGGTTGTTTTACCGGCTCCATTTCCGCCCAGAAAACCGTGGATCTCCCGGCTGTTCAACTGCAAATTGACATCATTAAGGGCGACCACCGGTCCGAAGGTCTTGCGGACGCCTTTCATCTCCAGGATAGTTTCAGTCATTGGCGATGTTCTTTTGGCTATTCAGAGCTGTCGGCTTTTCAGAATCCGACAGCTCTGGATACCGGTGTGGGTGGGATATTACTCGATAGCTTCGGTATTCTTTTCGACCGTGATCTTGCCCGATTGAACATCGGCGACAATCTGTTCGATTTTCTGGTTGATCTCGTCAGTTGAGTTCTTGATGGGCATTTGCAGGTTGAAACCGGTGCCAAATTGCATCGGATAATAGCCGCCGGTTTCCCCAGCTATTATCTTTTGGGTAATGTCTTTTAAGGGGGTGGCCCAGTCATAAACCAGCGCTGTCAGGTAGTTTTCGGGAGCGTAACTGGTTTTATCAACATATTTGGCCGTTGCCCAAACATCAGGGCCGGCGCCCTTGACGGCTTCAAACAGGCCGAACATCCCCAGATTAAGCGAACCAACGATGACGTCGACATCTTCGGCCAGCATCGCCTGGGTCAATTCGCGGGCTTTGGTAGGGTCGTTGAAGTCACCCACCCAGACCGGCTTAAGCTCAACATTCAAGTTTTGCTCTTTGATCGCCTGTTGCATGGCGTGAACCTCGGCATAGGAGAAGGGCAGAGTCAACCCGCCGATGTAGCCAATCTTGCCGGTTTTGCTTTGCATCCCCGCCAAAGCGCCGATTGGGTAGAAACCGGTATGGAAATTCCGGTCGATGAGCCAGAAATTGGGGGGTGGGTTGTCTACGGGCGCGTCGCCCTCGCCGATGAAGTAAACCTCCGGGAATTCATTATCCAGGGCAATCGTTTGGGAGATGAATTGGCCGCCGTGGGTAAAGATGATGTTGTTGCCGGCGTCGATGTACTCCCGCATCACCCGTTCCACGTCCGGCACCGGCACACTTTCAGAG
>CAYZHI010000227.1:0-6004 GCA_964477335.1 uncultured Caldilineaceae bacterium
CAAATCGCTCCTTTTTCATTCTCTCGCGGGGTCATGAGGGATTGAGAAGTGCTGCCTGACCATAGTACTATGAGTTATCCAAAAGGTTTTAAGCTGACCAGGACTGGAGAACCGCATGGATAACCGCCAAATCATCGTCCTCTATGGCGACTCGCTCCTGATGGACACCGTGGAAGCCAGTCTGAGCCACTGCCAGGAAATCGGGGTGATGCGGATTCACACCTCCGTCCCCGATGTGGTCGACCGCCTGAAAAAAATCCAACCCGACCTGGTGATCTTTGATTGGGACGCGCCCCACTGCCAGTTTGTGCTGCCCTTTCTGCGGGAGCAGCCGGGCGCCCACTTGCTGGGCCTGGATGTGACTTGCAGCCAGGCCATTGCCCTGACCAGCGCGGCGCACACCGTTGACACCGCCGCAGAGCTGGTCCGGCTGATCCAGAGCCAGACCACTGACCAATTGACGAAGGCAGCAGAGCATAACCGCAAGCGCGACCTGATCGTCGCCTAACCAATGAACCCAACCGGGGCAGGCGACCCCGGCAGTTAACGGCGAAAAAGGAGGCCTATGAACAGATTGCCCGCTGAAGCTTGTCAGAATGTGGTTGCGGGGCCAACCGGCCCCACCGAGTGAACCGCTCTATTGATCGCACTTCAATAAGGAGGGAAACGTAATGAAGATCAAAAGTATCCTATTGTTAGTTCTGTTGATGGCCATCGCTGCCGGCGTTGCTTACGCCGAAGATGGGGTGCTGTTCCGGCGCAACATCTCCAAAACGCCGGAAGCCGAGACGGAAAAGGCCGCCATCTACATGATGGATTTTTACGTCCCGGCCCAGGCCTCCACTGGCGAGGTCAAACCGGTGGCCAACTACTGCCTTGACGAAGACCTTGATAATCCGTGGAACGAAGACGGTACCTGTGCCGGGCAAGAGGCCTATGAACCACGCGACTACGCCAAGCCGCTGGTCTCGGTCTACATCGACGACATCGGCGGCGATGAGGCGGCGCTTGGCGGGATGCTGAGCATTCAAGGCGGCATCACCTTTGGCCATTTCGACGCCTTCGTGGCCGTCTCACTCGACGACGGCACGAGCTGGCGCACTGAGAACCTGTCCCGCTCGCAGGATTTGTCGTCCTTTACCCTGGCCAACGGCCACCCCTACCCCGGCGACGTGCATGCGGTCGTCCACCAGGTAGCGGAGGACAAGATCCTGGCTGTGTGGGCCAGCAAGTACTGCCAGAGCGGCTTCCCCTTGTATTCGCTATCTACCCCGGATAACATCGATACCTATGATGAGTATCTGGCCGACCTGGAAACCACCTACGGCAAGAACGCTCTGTACCTGTACGACCTGTTTGGCGTTGCTGGCGCCCAGGGTTCGGTGAACTACACCGAGCAGGGCTTCCCTGAAGTGGGCGAGATCCCCTACTCGTGCATCTGGACGGCCCGCGGCAAGCTGCTCCCCGGCGATGACCCGATGACATCTGACTTTGTCGAGGCTTCACACGTGGTCTGGACCGCGCCTGAACGGCTGACCTCCGGCGTGCGCGATGCCAACCTGCCGGCGGTTGATTGCGCCAAAAACGCCGGCTGCGCCCTGACCTGGCAGGAAGACCCCGAAGGGCTGCGCCCTGGCAAGGGCCTCGGTCCCGGCGAGGGCTGGTCCGGCGCCATTGTCAACGCCAAAACCGACATCTGGTACTCCTACATCACCTTCGCCGACTTTGACCTGGTTTTCCCTGACGGAACCGATACCGCCAACCCGCCCGATGCGCCGATGCTGATCGAAGATTATGAAGCAGTTATGGGCACGGCGATGGACCGTCCCAAGCCCTACGTGCCGATGGCCATGCCCGTCCGCCTGACCGACAACGACATGTGCCGGGCAACCGCCGGGACGAACAATCCCGAGGACCCCTTCTGCTGGATTGACTTCGACAGCATCGACGACTGGGATCACACCAACATTATCACAAATTTGGATGGCCTGACCGAGCCTGAAGCGGGCGCCGACTTCTGCGCTTCCACCGTGCAGTGGACCAACCCCGGCGGCACTACGTTAAATATCTGCGTTACCGAGGACGGGCGTTGGATGATCGGCCGTGTAGGCTCCAGCCGGGTGCGCATGGTCATCAAGCCCTACACCCCGCCGAACCCTCCTGACCGCGATGGCGATGGGGTGCCGGACGCGAGCGCTTGGTTGTCGCTGGCGGCCGAGGAAACCAAAGCGTTGGGGATTACGGTTGAGGAGGGCGAGGAATTTGATCCGGTTGACATCGGCAAGGATATGTTCTACTACTCCTTTGACTTTGCCAAGCCGTACAATCTGCATGTGAATACCACCCTGGATGTGGCAGATTCATCTCCGTACGTTGTCCAGCAGGGCGGTATGCTCAACCAGCCGGCCAGGTGCAGCCCGTACTTTATCACCACCGATCAAACACACCCGGATATTTCCTGCCCGGAACCTGGCGCGTTCTACGACACCGAGATTGACCCGATCACCGGCTACGAATACTACCTGACCGAGATCTCCCGTCGCTTCGCCCTGACCCTGAACAACATCTCCAATATCACCAACCACGACCTCAACGAGAGCGGTCTCGCCGGGATCCTGATCTACAAGCAGGGCATCATCTGGCAGGGCGGCCCGGCCGACATTATGCTGCGCCGGCTGGTGGTTCCGGACGATTTTGACGCCAGCACCGATAACCCCTTCGCCTTCGAGAACATGGAATGTGAGAATCCGGATGGCTCATCTGGCTGGGTTTACCCCACTGACATTACAGGTCAATTCCCAGTTAATCCCTACTACCTCAAAGGTTTGTGTACCGCTCCTGCCATCAACATCTCCGGTAGCACCATCGTTACCTGCGATGGGGCCACCGGCAATGACGCCTGCGCAGCCATCTTCCCGGTGGCCGATGACGGCACCATTCCCGATTCTGACGGGGACTTTCCGAAGGTAAGAGAATGGCGTAACTGCGATGGCCTGGCCTCGATTGATGGCTGCGACAATGCCAACGATCCAGACGGCGACTTGTTCGATCAGTCCTGGGAGAATCCCTACGACGTGGCCAAAGGCCACCGCGGCTTCCTGTACGGCGACATGGTCATGATGATGTACGCCTGGTCGCCCAACTGGAAGTCTAACAGCGTCGGCAACGACCACTACAACCTGTACCAGCGGCGCTCCTTTGACGGCGGCCTCACTTGGACCACCTACCCAGGCGGTGAGGGGGTGCAAGCACTGGAGTACTACTATACCGATACCACGGGAGAGTATGTACCGAGGCTCTGGGAGTACGGTGCTGGCCAGTTCGAGCAGGCCCGCAACCTCTCGCTGTTGACCGGCAACAAAGTGACCATCCTCGACCCGCGCTACAGCCCGCCCGGCGGTTTGAAACAGTATTCAACCATCCGCACCGACTGGCTAGCCGCCCACGCGGACGAGATTAACTTCACTTCGGATGATGCCTTGCCCTACCCGGATGACGCCGCCATTGATTCCTCCAAGTACTACCTGGTTTACGAGACCGGCGACAACACCACGGTGGACGTGGGCGAGGCGGTGCCGCTCGATCTGTACTACAGCCGCGCGACCGACTATGGCGATACTTTTGAGTGGTTCGACTATATCAACGACCCGGAAGATTGCAACCCCGACCCGGTTACCGGAGAGGTAGATTGGGCAACCTGTGTCGAGCCGCGCTGGCCGTGGCTGGAGAATGCGGCCGATGACCTGTCCGGCGAGGCCAGTGTGGTGATGAACCCCGGCGGCACCTTCATCTACAACGTGTGGAACCAGTGGCGCGAAGAGATCCTGCCCGACGGCCACGAGCTGGTCTACGACAGCGACATCTGGTATCGCCGTTTGTTGTACTTGCCGGATGACTCCACAATCGAACTCGCCCCCATTGCCACCATTCTCTACACCAGCACCGAGGCCTGGGGTCGAGATTACCAGACCACCGGGCAGGCTGAGTACATCACTTTCCTCGGCTCCGGCAGGGACATCGATAACATGGGGGCCGGCATCGTCAACTACAGTTGGTCCACCGACCTGGGCTTTGTGCCAGGCTTCACCGATCTGACCGCCCTGGACGACGATCCCCCCGGCCTGGCCGACTTCTGCAACTCGCCGGAGGGCAAAGAGTGCCAGAAACCGGGCTGGGCCTTTGTCAACGGCAAGCATAGCATTAGCTTTAAGGTTCAGGACGACGAAGGCAACTGGTCCAAAGAGAAAACGGTCACCCTGGCCGTGGCCGATACCCTGGCCGAAGCCGAAGCCATGCTGGCTACCGGCAATAACATCTACCTGCCTGTCGTGATCAAACCCTAATCAAACCGGCTCACCTCCCTAACGGGGATGCTGACCAGGCGCTCTGGCCCGCCGGTGTTAGCATCCCCCAAAAGAAAAGCAGGCGACTGGCGCTCTAAAAGCGCCGGTCGCCTGAGCAAGGTTAAAGTAGGTGACCGGCACTTCAAAAGTGCCGGTCATCTGAGCAAGGTAACCGATGATGCTGAAGCCACTGCGCTGTTCAATTTGCGGACTTTACCTGACCACCCATCCCCAGTTCTGGGGCCGGCGCTGCCTGGAACCGACACACTGGCTGGCCGCCGGCCTGTTACAAGCGGACGATTACTATCCGTTGGGTCAACTGGTGGCTCAGGCCATGCTCGAACGCCAGGAAATTCCTGTGTTTCAGAAAGATCACTATGAACCAGTTCCGGCCGGCTAATCTGCAACAGAAAACTACCTGTACTTCTCTAGAAAAGTTTTTGCAGGGATTGGAGGATTAGGAGATGAAAAACAAGGGAAAAAATTCCCCAATCTCCCAATCCCCGCCCAAAATGAGTGGACAAAACTTTTCTGGGCATCTATACCTCATCTTGAGCCTGCTTGGCGCGCTCATCATTGCCGCCGGCCTGGCCCTGCTGAGCCAACCCGGGCCGGTTTCGGCCAACACCAGCTACGATGTTAGCCTGGCCCGAGCGGCTTATCCTCACCTCGCCGGTACCGACTTTGAATGTACTCTGTGCCACACCCGGTATGGTTCAAGAACCCTCAACGCCTACGGTTCGGCCTACCGCAGTAACGGCCGCAACGCCGCGGCCCTGGCCGCCCTGGAAAATGTTGACACCGATGGCGACGGCTATCTCAATATCGACGAAATCACCGCCCTGACCTCGCCCGCCGACGCCGCCGACCATCCCCACGACGACCTGTTGGCCCGCCAAAAGTACCCTGCTATTAGCGGCACCCGCCTCGATGACTGCGTCCTGTGCCATAGCAGCGGCTCCAGCTTGAACCCTTATGGCCAGGCTTACCGGGACAACGGCCGCAACCTGGCTGCCTTCGGCCTGATCGAAGCCGTCGACTCGGATGGAGATGGCTACCCCAATCTCGATGAGATCACCGCCCTCACTTTCCCCGGCGACGCCGGCGATAATCCCGTGCAAGAGAACGAGGACCTGGCGCTAGCCCGCCAGAAATATCCGGCCATTGCGGCTACCAGGCTCGACTCTTGCAGCCTGTGCCACAGCAGCGGCGGCGCCGACTTGAACGGTTATGGCCTGGCTTACCAGCAAAATGGCCGTGACCTGACGGCGTTTGATTTGATCCAGGCTCAAGATGCGGATGGCGATGAGTTCACCAATCTGGAAGAGATCGCCGAACTGACCTTTCCCGGCGACGCCGCCGACCGGCCGCACGATGATCGACTGGTCCTGAAGAAATATCCCCACCTGGCCGGCACCCGGTTGGAGAGTTGCAACCTGTGCCACTGTAGCTGCGGCGAGTTGCTCGATTATGGTCGCGATTATCTGGCCCATGGCCGCAACCTGGCCGCCTTTGCCGCGATCGAAGGGCTTGACTCAGACGGCGACGGTTACACCAATCTGGCCGAAATCGAGGCCCTGACTTTCCCCAGTAACGCCAGCGATACCCCGCTCAACCAGCACAATCACCAGCTGCTGGTCCTGGAACAGTATCCCCACATC
>CAYZHI010000228.1:0-5964 GCA_964477335.1 uncultured Caldilineaceae bacterium
TTAAATATGGTTTGTTCAAGGCCAGGGATTAGGCGATTGTGCCCTTCGGTCAAATCATATTATGACTATTGCTCATCACCCTGATTTATGGTAAGATAGTTATGTATTTCACTAGGTTTACTGGCATTGGCCTAGTTGGTAATCCCTGAATAACTCCTTTCCCACATTCTCGAAATAGT
The DNA here is from genome assembly GCA_964477335.1 of uncultured Caldilineaceae bacterium. GTDB lineage: Bacteria > Chloroflexota > Anaerolineae > 4572-78 > J111 > CAYNLK01. Next base: position 180 of record CAYZHI010000228.1, read on the forward strand.
AAAATATTATCCGGCAAAAGGAGCAGACGATGGCTACAACTGAAGTTCCTGATATTGTTATTGGACGGTTGCCAATCTATTTGCGGGCCCTGACTTTAATGGATGAAGCCGGGCAGGAATTTACCTCGTCACAAGAGCTTGGACAAAAGCTTGGTATCGGCTCAGCTCAAATTCGCAAAGATCTATCCCACTTCGGCGAGTTCGGCAAACAGGGTACCGGCTACGAAATCAAATACCTCCGTGAACAAATTTCGCAGATTTTGCACGTCGATCGGGATTGGTCCGTTGTGTTGGTGGGCTTTGGGGATTTGGGCCAGGCGATTGCCCATTATGCCGGATTTGCTCATGAGGGTTTTCACATCAAGGCTATTTTTGACAATGACCCGGCCAAAATAGGTCAAATCGTCAATGACCAGGTCGTGGTGCAGGATATCGCCGCTCTTCCGGAGGCAATTCGCCAACAGACTATTAAGATCGCCATTGTCGCTGTACCTGCGGCTGTAGCTCAGGAAGTAACGGATAAACTTATCGAGGCAGGCGTTAAAGCGGTGCTGAATTATGCCCCCATTACCTTGAGCCTGCCGGATACAGTCCGGGTTCAGTACATCGACCCGGTGGTGCATTTACAGCGAATGACCTATTACCTTGAATAATTGTTCGGCTGCACGAATGAACACGGGGATGTCGCCGGCAATCCAGTTAGTGCCGGCGACATTTATTTTAAAAGGAGGTAGGCATAGCCGCTCGCTCCAGGGCTTCCCGGATTTCCAGTCCCCGACCCGCGCCGAGGGCCACACATGCCACCGGGTTATCGGCAATATAACAAGGCACCCCAATTTCCTGCGTGAGCAGGGTATCGATATTGCGCAGTTGGGCGGTGCCGCCCGTGATAATGATGCCCCGGTCGATAATATCAGAGGCCAGCTCCGGCGGTGTTTTTTCCAGCACGCTTTTGGCCACACCGCAAATAGCCGCCAAAGGTTCACTCATCGCTTCGGTCACTTCATCGGATCTGATTTTGATATGCCGTGGTAAGCCGGCCACCTGATCCCGGCCTTTAATTTCCAACTCCAAAGTTTCTGTTAAGGGCGTAGCGCTGCCAATCTTGATTTTAACTTCTTCGGCTGTCTGTTCACCAATAGCCAGGTTATATTTGCGCCGGACATAGTTGATGATCGCCTCGTCCAATTTCATCCCGGCTATCCGAATCGAGTTACTGGTAACGATCCCGTTCATGGCAATAACGGCCGCCTCGCTGGTGCCGCCGCCGATGTCGATGACCATATTGCCGGTGGGTGTATCGATAGGCATCCCCGCGCCAATCGCCGCAGCCAGGGGCTCGGGAATAGTGTAAGCCTGTCGGCGGGCAGCTTTGCGGGCGGCATCCTCCACCGCCCGGCGTTCGACGCTGGTAATCCCCACCGGCGTACTGATCATAACCTCAGGCGGAAACAAGCGGAAGCGCCCCACCAGCCGCTCGATGTAGAAGTCAAGCATCCGTTCCGTCACATAATAATCGGCAATAACGCCGTTGCGGAGAGGCCGGGTTATTTCGATGGCCTCAGGCACGCGGCCCAACATCGCCAGGGCCTCTTCCCCAATCGCGACAATCCGATCCTCATTCTGAGAAATGGCGACAATGGACGGTTCTTGCAGCACAATACCGCGGCCCTTTACATAGATCAAAATGCTGCAGGTGCCCAGGTCTATGCCTATTTTCTTTTCGAACATAAGTGACCCCAAAATAGTCCGTCTGAACGGCGTTAACTAGCAAGCTTTGGGCTTGTGGCCCAAGATGCCGTGGGCCTAATTGTAATTTAAATCCAGGATTGGGCAAACAAAAAGGCCAGGAACCCAAGCTCCTGGCCTGGCAGATCACGGCAGGTTATATGTCTTATTGTGCGCCTGGGGATTTCTTCTCGCGCTTGCGGCGACGTTCGGCCACCTTAATGCGGATGGCCGAACGCTGTAACATCGTTTCAATCTTATCAAAATCAACCTCTTCGCCGGCTTTGGCCCGGCTGAGTAGTGTTTCGGCCCGTTGGCGGGCGGCCTGGGCCCGCTCCACGTCGATTTCGGCGGCCCGTTCTGCGGCGTCGGCCATAACGATGACCCGATCCGGTAAAACTTCCATAAAACCGCCGCTAATGGCAAAGAACAGATCCTCTTCGCCCTCTTTCTTGATCTGTAGTTCGCCGTACGACAGCGCGGTTAACAGGGGGGTGTGGTGGGGCAAGATGCCCAGGACTCCCTCGGAGCCTGGCGCGATAACCATATTTACATAACCATCGTACAATTTTCGTTCAATGGTCAGGATTTCAAGCCAAAGCGTTGACATTGAGTAACTCCACTACTCTTGCGCCGCCCGATAGCGTTCAAAAACCTCGTCAATATTGCCGGCCATGTAGAAGTACTGTTCCGGAACGTCATCGAGTTCACCCTCCAGGATCTTCTTGAAACCGGCCACCGTTTCCTGAACAGGCACGTAGCGACCCGGCCGTCCGGTAAACTGTTCGGCCACGTACATCGGTTGGGAGAAGAAACGCTGGATCTTGCGGGCCCGCGATACAGCCAATTTGTCATCTTCCGATAACTCGTCGATACCCAGGATCGCAATGATATCCTGCAAGTCTTTGTAGCGCTGGAGTACCTGCTGCACGTTGCGAGCCACATTGTAATGCTCTTCACCGACCACGTTGGGATCGAGAATACGGCTGGTGGAGGTCAGGGGGTCTACGGCCGGATAGATACCCAGTTCTGAAATAGAGCGTTCCAGGGCGATGGTGGCGTCTAGGTGGGCAAAGGTGGTTACCGGGGCCGGGTCGGTGTAATCGTCGGCAGGTACGTAAACGGCCTGCATACTGGTGATCGAGCCGCGGGTGGTTGAGGTAATCCGCTCTTGCAGTTCGCCCATTTCCGTGCCCAGAGTTGGCTGGTAACCTACGGCGCTGGGCATCCGGCCTAACAGCGCCGACACTTCGGAGCCGCTCATCACGAAACGAAAAATGTTATCGATGAAGAGGAGGACGTCGCGCCCCTCGTCCCGAAAATATTCGGCCATGGTCAGGCCGGTCAGGGCGACGCGCAAACGCACCCCTGGCGGTTCATTCATCTGGCCAAAGACCATACACAATTTGTCCAGTACGCCGGCTTCTTGCATTTCCTTGTAAAGCTGGGTGCCTTCGCGGGTGCGTTCACCCACGCCGGCGAAGACGGAATAGCCGCCATGTTCGCGGGCCAGCGAGGAGATCAGCTCCATGATGATGACGGTTTTACCCACGCCGGCGCCGCCAAAGACGCCGGTCTTGCCGCCTTTGGTAAAGGGGGCAATTAAGTCGACGACTTTCAGGCCGGTTTCAAAGAGTTCGGCCTTAGTCACCTGATCTTTGAACTCTGGCGCCGGGCGATGGATGGGGTAGTAGGTATCGCTTTTGGCCGGCCCCAGTCCGTCTACCGGCCGCCCCAGCACGTTAAACATACGCCCCAACGAGCCTGGCCCCACCGGAACCTTGATGGCTGCGCCTGTGTCGATGGCGGGCTGACCCCGGCGCAGACCATCGGTCGCATTCATAGCAATGGTCCGCACAATGTCCTTACCCATATGTTGCTGCACTTCCAACACCAGCGATTCTTGTCCCTCACGTTCTATTTCAACCGCGTGGTAGATTTCGGGCAAATGTTCCGGTGGAAATTGCACGTCAACCACCGCCCCCAGCACTTGTACCACTTGACCTACGGTCCCTTTTGTCATTCAATCCTCCTCAGGGCTGACTATCGTGACGCCTTGGTCAGAGCTTCGGCGCCGCCAGCAATATCCAACATTTCTTTGGTGATGGCATCCTGACGCACTTTGTTGTAAGTTAGGGTCAGATCAGAGATCAAATCTTTAGCATTTTCAGTGGCGTTGCGCATTGCCACCATTCGCGCTGAGTGCTCACTGGCCAGAGCCTCAAGCACCGCCTGGTAGATCTGCAATTCGGTGAAACGGGGCAGAATGGTGTCGAGCAGCGTGTTAGGATCCGGCTCATAAAGATATTCAACTGATCGAGCGGTGTATTGGGGCGTCAGATGTTCGGCCATTACCTTGCTTTCGGTTCCGCCGGGATGAATTGGCAGCAAGAGGTGAACCACTGGCTCTTGCCGCAGGGTGTTAATGAAATTGGTGTAAGCCAGGTAAACTTCGTCATATTCACCCGACAGAAAACCGTCGATGGCCAGGCGGGTAATGGGACCAATATCTAACGTCGATGGCCGGGCCGGCAAATCAGCAAATTCAGCCACAACATTACGTCCATACCGTACCATAAAATCCCGCCCCTTGCGTCCAACCGTGATCAATTTGGCATCTGTCCGGTTGTTGTCTGCCATAAAGCGGCTGGTGGCCCGGATCATGTTGCTATTATAAGCGCCGGCCAGCCCCTTATCCGCGGTGATCAAAATGATGGCTACATCTCTGATCTCACGACGCCTGGTGAGCAGTGGATGTAACTGTTGCATGTCGCCCCGTTGAGAAGCCAGGTGGGTTAGGATTTCCCAGGCTTTGCTGGCGTAAGGCCGGGAAGCCAGGGCTTGCTCCTGCGCCCGACGCATGCGGGAGGCAGCCACCATCTGCATTGCTCGGGTTACCTGGGCAATGTTCTTGACACTTCGAATCCGTCGTTTGAGTTCTCGAATAGAAGCCACAAGTTAGCTCGTTTTATCAGTTAATTTCTCTTGGGAATTTCATAGCCAAGAGATTGATTGTACGCTTCTAAGGCTGCCCAGAGGGAGGCGTCAATCTCATCTGTTAGTACTTTTTGAGTGGCAATGGCCTGGCCAATTGCCGGATAGCTACTCCTCATGAACTTGAGCAGCCCGTCGATGTAAACCGGCACTTGTTGAACCGGAACGGACCGGCCAAAGCCTTTGGTCATGGCGTAAATTGAAATGACCTCTTCTTCCAATTCCAACGGTTGATATTGCGGCTGTTTCAACAACTCGGTCAGGCGCAGTCCGCGTTCCAGTTGTTCGCGGGTCGCTTTGTCCAAATCAGAGCCAAATTGGGCAAAGGCAGCCAGTTCACGGAACTGAGCCAACTCCAGCCGCAACTGGCCAGCTACCTTTTTCATCGCTTTGGTTTGGGCGTCGCCGCCCACGCGCGAAACAGACAGACCGGCGTTAACTGCCGGGCGCTGGCCGGCGTAGAACAGGTCATTCTCCAGGTAGATCTGGCCATCGGTGATGGAGATGACGTTGGTGGGAATATAGGCGCTCACGTCACCGGCCAGAGTCTCGATGATCGGCAGCGCGGTCAATGAACCGCCGCCGTTTTCGGCCGACAGTCTGGCTGCCCGTTCCAGCAGGCGGGAGTGCAGGTAGAATACGTCACCGGGGTAGGCTTCACGACCCGGCGGGCGGCGCAAGAGCAGCGAAATCTGGCGATAGGCCCAGGCGTGCTTGCTGAGATCGTCATAGACAATCAACGCGTCTTTGCCGTTGTCCATAAAATATTCGCCCATAGCGCAACCGGCGTAGGGAGCGATGTACTGCATCGGGGCGGGGTCAGATGCCCCGGCCACCACCACAATGGTATGCTCCATGGCCCCATGCTTTTCTAATGTGGCCACAACCTGAGCCACCTGGCCCTGCCGCTGGCCGATGGCGACGTAAATGCAGATCAGGTCCTTGCCCTTTTGGTTGATGATGGTATCGATGGCCAGGGCGGTTTTGCCGGTCTGGCGGTCGCCGATGATCAGCTCACGCTGGCCGCGGCCAATGGGGATCATCGCGTCGATCGCTTTGATGC
>CAYZHI010000229.1:0-5961 GCA_964477335.1 uncultured Caldilineaceae bacterium
GTTTTGAAGGTGGGATTGCTTCGGCCCGATTAAAGATTTCGTCGATCCCATCGTTACAGACTGTGTTGGAAACAGGCGAGGCGGTGCTGGTTGGCGAGGTGGAGACGACCGACGCCTGGGTTACCCAATCCGGGCAAAGCTGGGTTAAAGCCTATGTTAATGTGCCTATTGGTACATCTGCAGCGGTTGCGCAAAAACAGCCCGCCAACAAGAAAAGGATGGTCGCCGGCTATTTGCATGTAGCCAGCGCTACGGCCGGATCATATGTTGGCGTTGAGATTGATCTGCTGCAAGCTTTCGTCGATCAGGCTGCGGTCGCGCTGGCCAATGCTCGCCTTATTGATCAGGCCCGGCTGGAAATTGTCGAGCGGGTGCGCGCCTTGAAGATGGAGCGGAATTTCATCTCCGCGATTCTGGATACAGCCGGGGCGTTAATCATTATTTTGAATGCCCAGGGCCGGATACTTCGTTTCAACCGGGCCTGCGAAAGAATTACCGGCTACTCGCTGAATGAGGTTAGGGGTAAATATTTTTGGGATTTTTTAATTCCGCCGGAGGAAAAAGAAAGGTTAGTGAATCATTTTGAACAACTACAGCGGGGTCAGGTTCCAGGTGATTATGAGAATTCCTGGGTAACGCAGGGAGGCGACCGGCGCATCATCTCCTGGTCAAATACGGCCCTGTTTGATAGCGCCGGTGAGGTTGAATACATTATTAGTATCGGTATTGATATAACCGAACGAAAACGGGCCGAAGAGGCGCTGCGGGAAAGTGAGGAGCGCTATGCATTGGCCGCGTTAAGCGCCAGTGATGGTCTTTGGGATTGGAACCTCAAAACCAACAAAATCTATTTTTCTTCTCGGTGGAAGGCGATGTTGGGCTGTCGTGAAGAAGAAGTTGGCGACAGCCCTATTGAATGGTTTAGCCGGGTGCATCCCGAAGACCTGCCGCACCTCAAGGCGGCCATTTGCAGTTACATGGAGGGGCAAGTTGCGTCTGCTACGCCCCTTAAAATTGAACATCGCATCTTGCATCAAGATGGCCGGTATCGCTGGGTTCTAAGCCAGGGTCTGGCAGCCTGGGCAGACAACGGACAGCCAACCCGATTGGCCGGCTCCCAGACCGACATTACCCAACGTAAACTGGCCGAAGCTCAGTTGATGCACAGCGCCTTTCACGATGCTTTGACCGGCTTACCCAACCGAACTCTTTTCCGGGAACGCTTAGAACAAACTATCGAGCAGGCCAAGGAGGATCAAGGCTATAAATTTGCCGTCCTATTTCTTGACCTCGATCGTTTCAAGGTTATCAATGACAGCCTGGGGCACCTGATGGGGGATAAGTTATTGATGACTGTTGCTCGACGAATAAAGACGCACTTGCGACCTGATGATATGGTGGCGCGCCTGGGTGGAGATGAGTTTGCGATTTTGCTCAGCGCTATTCCCGGCGCTGAACTGGCGGTCGCCATAGCCGAATGTATTCAGGCGGAACTGGCCAAACCGATGATCCTGGAGGAGCAGCGGATATTTACGGCCAGCAGTATCGGCATTGCCATCGGGTCAGCCGAATATGATTGGCCGGAGGATATCCTGCGCGATGCCGATATGGCGATGTATCAGGCTAAAAGTAGGGGGCGGGCCCGCTACGAGCTGTTCAAGGCTGATATGCGGACTCAGCTTGAAGAGATGTGGCAGCTTGAGGCAGAGTTGCGCCATGCCCTGGAACGAGAGGAATTGCAGCTCAATTACCAGCCGATTGTGTCGCTGGTTGATGGCAGCCTGGCCGGGGTTGAGGCTCTGCTGCGGTGGCAGCACCCCGAACGAGGTCTGGTTGATCCGGTTGAATTTATCCCCCTGGCCGAGGAGATTGGCCTGATTCCAACCATAGGCGCCTGGGTTCTTCATACGGCTTGCGCCCAAATGGCGGCCTGGCACGAGGCCGGCTTTACCTCGCTGCGGGTTTCGGTCAATGTGTCGCCATTTCAGTTGAAGCAGCCGCCCCAATCCGACACCCTCCCAATTGAGGCGGAGTTGCTGCACGAGCTGGTGAAACGGACCCTGGCCGAAACGGGTTTACCCCCCCAGGCGTTGGAACTGGAAATCACTGAGAGCATGACCATGCTTAATCAGGAGTTCAGTCTGGCCATGGTGAAAGCTTTGAATGAGATGGGGGTCAGAATCGCTGTTGATGATTTTGGGCTAGGCTCGGCGCTTGATTTTCTAACCCATTTCCCCATCTCCACCTTAAAGATCGACCAGTCATTTGTGCGACAAATGACGGGAGGCTCGCGCGATGCCGCTTTCATTGCCGCGATTATTGCTATGGCTCATAGTTTAAATTTGACAGTCGTAGCCGAAGGGGTCGAGACGGAGGCCCAGTTGACCCTATTGAAAGCGCAGCAATGTGACGAAGTGCAAGGCTACCTGTTAAGTCGTCCGCTGTCCAATAAAGCGATAATGGAACTGCTGCAGGCAGAACGGCGGATAGGCGTTGGGGATAGGGGAGGCTGAACGGTGACCGATTCCAAACCTATTCGTATTCTTTTTATTGAAGACGATTTAACCACGGCTCATCTTTTTCAACAGAAGCTCGAGCAGGCCGGCTATATGGTCGATCTGGCCACGACCGCTCAGGCTGGTTTGGAGTTGTACCAAACCATCACCTACGATGTTGTGGCGGTTGACCAGAATCTACCGGTTCAACATGGGTTGGAGACGATCCGGTTGCTGTCGCGGCCAGGACCCATGCCACCTACAATTATCGTTACCGGGCCTGGTGGCGAGAAAGCCGCAGTTGAGGCGCTGGAGATTGGGGCCAGCGATTACATCATCAAGGATGTTGAGGGTGGTTACCTGGAGCTGTTGACGGCAGTGGTTGAACAGGTGCTGCTGCAACAGCGACTGGCTGAAGAGAAGAGACAGGCCGAAGCCGAGGCCAAAAGGAATGCCGAGCGGATCAAGCGGGCCAAGCAGGAGTGGGAAGCCACCGTAGACTCGTTGGAGCAGTTGGTTTGTTTGCTTGACAATGAGGGCCGGATTATCCGGGCCAATCGAACGGTGGAACGGTGGCAATTAGCCTCTGTCGCCGAAGTTCAGGGGTTGAAATTGCACGACTTATTTCATCCTGACTGCAACGATCCGGGCTGTGTAATTCAACAGCGCTGCGCCCAGGTCTGGACTACGGTGATTCAGGGGCGGCCAGCTCAATGTGAATTCGAAGATCCGCTGTTGGGTCGTTTCTTTGAAGTACAGCTACGACCAATTGTTGAGACCCGCTGGCAAGATAAGGCTTCAACCAGTTTTGCGGTTATGGTTATTGAGGATGTGACCGAACGAAAAAATGCCGAAGCCGAGCTGCGTGACTCGGCTGAGCGGCTCAGGATTTTATTTGAGTTTGCTCCAGACGCCATCTATCTAACCGATAGCCAGGGCAACTTGGTCGATGGTAATCGGGCTGCGGAAGAAATGATTGGCTATAAAAAAGCCGAACTCATTGGCAAGAATATTTTAACAGCCAATCTTCTTCCGCCGGACGAAATGCCAAAAGCAGCGGCGTTACTGGCCAAAAATTTACAGGGCCGGGCAACCGGACCCGACGAGTTAATTTTGACTCGCAAAGATGGCAGCCAGATTTTTGCTGAAGTAAGAACATTTCCGATCAAGGTCAAAGGCCAGGCCCTGGTATTGGGAATTGCGCGCGATATCTCTGAGCGCAAGCAGGCCCAACAGGAGCAGGAACAGCTCATTAAGGAGTTGGATGCCTTTGCCCGAACCGTCGCCCACGACCTGCAAACTCCCCTGGCCCGTATCATTGGTTTTGCCGAACTGTTGATGGTTGATCAGGCCGATTTCAGGCCCGAACAGGTCCGCAGTTATTCACAACTCATTGCTCAAAACGGGCGTAAGATGAGTAATATCATCGACGAGCTGCTACTGCTGGCCGGAGTGCGCCAACGAGAAGTCCAGTTGGACCCTTTGGATATGGCCAGCCTTGTAGCCGAAGCGTTGGAGCGACTGACAGATCTCAGCCAGACTTACCAGGCTGAGATTGTGTTGCCGGAAATTTGGCCGGTTGCCCTGGGGTATGGGCCGTGGGTGGAGGAGATCTGGGTCAATTATCTGAGTAATGCGATCAAATATGGGGGACGCCCACCCCGGCTGGAGTTGGGCGCAGCCGAGCAGGAACCAGATATGATCCGCTTCTGGGTAAAGGATAATGGCTCCGGCCTGACCAGCGACGAGCAGGCGCGGTTGTTTGCTCCGTTTGTACAGCTCGGTCAGGTCCAAACCAAAGGGCACGGCCTGGGATTATCCATTGTGCGCCGAATTGTAGAAAAATTGGGGGGGCAGGTGCAGGTGGAGAGCCAGGCTATAGCCGGACAGGGCTGCACTTTTAGCTTTACCCTGCCGGCCTTCCGCGCCAGTTAAGGCTCTAATCAAGGCTGGTTATCTTGTATTCGTAACTGGCCGGTTCGGTGGTGACTGGGGCAAGACCACTCACCACCAGGACTGCTCGAACGGTGCTGTCACCCAAACCGGTCACGGTTATGCTGCCGCGATTGGCTTCATCAAGCGACAGGCGGCGAACGTTGACCTCGGCGCCTACTTCAACCAACTGTACCAAAAACTTCTGGGGAAGCACGTTGTCAATCCGAACAAATCCTTCGCTGGTCCAACCGTTTACCCCGCTTTCGACATCATCGAAAAAACCTATCTCCGGAATGCTGATATCGTCGAGGGTCCAACCCGGGCGATTGACGGCGTCGTCGGTAACATACTCAAAGCGGATCAACACTGCCTGCCCGGTGTAGTCGGAAATGTCGATGCTTTCCTCCAGCCAGGTTGGTTCTCCGCCGCTTGAGGTCCCGGTGTACCCTGGCCCGTAAGCGTTGCCGCTGTGATTGGCCGTGTTGCTGTGGGGCGTGGTCAGGATAGTCCAGGTTTCTCCGCCATCGGTTGAGATTTCAACATAACCATAATCCCAATCAGACTCGATGTCGAACCAGGTCCAATATTTCAGAGTTGCCTGGCTGACGTTGCTCAAATCAAAGGCGCGAGTCAGGCGGCTGTTACTATCGTCGCCGCGATGGCTGTACCACTGGTACTGGCCGCTGTGAGCATCGTTGTTGACCACTTTTACCTGGCTGGCGCCGCTGAAGTCAAGCCTGATATCACCCTGACCGGTCAGCTCGATGTAATCGCCGCCGTATTGGAACACCGTGGCTTGCTGCTCCAACGGATAGACACTGAGTCGTTCTGCTGGCGAAACCGGATTGAGCGGGATTTGCCGGTAGCCCCATTGACCGGCGTCAAAGTTGGAATCGTTCAGGTAATTGGCAATCAAAAAATCGGCAAAAACATCATCGAATTGCTCGGCATAGCCATGTTCGGCCAGCACCGCGTTGAAGCCGGCCAGGCCGTTGTGGGGATGAGCCACTACCGCCTGGGTCATCTCTTCACCAAAGCGTTGTAAAAAATAGCTCATAAAGAGAAAACTGCCGCCATAGTTGGCCAGAGCCGCGCCGGGCGCGTCGGCCCAACTGGTTAGTTGGGTATCAGGCAACCCGGTAAAGGCGCCCACAAAACTGCTGGCGCCGTAACCATTGATGAAGGTGGCCAGTTCGCTCATACCTTCGTTAACCCAGGTATCCTCGTTGCGATCCTGGTACCAGTGGATCATATGTTGGAATTCGTGGGCTAACACGCTGTCGAAGTAATCATTGCCAGGCGAGAGGGCTTTCAGGTTAACGAAAAACATCTCTCGCTCGTTGCTGTAAGGCTCGGCGAGCACGGTATACTCATTTGAGGCTGAAAAATAACCGGCCACACCCGGCACATCACCCATGAAAATATGGACCCGTACATCGCCATCAACGCCGGGGGACCATTCGCTGCCAAAAAAGGCCCGGTTGGTCGGGTAGGTCTCATTTTCAAAGCGTTCGGCTGAACGCTGTAAGCC
>CAYZHI010000230.1:0-5943 GCA_964477335.1 uncultured Caldilineaceae bacterium
CACCAGCCGGTGAAAATCGACGCCCAGTTGGGCCAGCCGTTCGGCCTCCTGGACCGGCTCAGACTCGATGGCGGGCCAACTCAACTGGCGCAGATAGCGCAGTTCAAAGCGCCGGGGACAGGTTTCATAATCTTGCAAGCTGGCCTGGCTGAATTGGAATTCAGGCGGTAAAGACATTTTGGCTCCAATGAATTGTGAATAGCGAATAGCGAATTGTGAATTGTGAATTAATGCTGCAAATTGGCTCTCAACCATTCGCCATTCGCTATCCGCTATCCGTTCCTCCATTCTTCTCCCACCACGTTTGCAGGGCCACAAAGGGCAGGGCCGGCTGGTTGTCGAGACGATTGGCGTACTGCTGGCCGCGATTCCAGGTGACGACCAACTCCTGGCGGGCGCGGGTCAGGCCGACAAAGAAGAGGCGCAGCCGTTCACGCACCAAGTCGAGCCGGGCCTGATCGGTGGCAACGCCCTCCACATAGTCGCGTTCGCCGGCCAGGGTTTCAAGCTGGGCCAGAATTTCGGCCTCCAGGTTGAGCGAATCGCGCACGAACCATTTTTCGGAATAGTAGCTATCCTGCGGCTGGGCCGAGGGAAAGCCATAGTTGTTCACCCCCATCAGGTAGACCCGGTCCCACTCCAGCCCCTTGGCCCGGTGCATCGTCGAGACAGTCACTTTGCCGGGGGGCGGCTCAAAACCGGTCGACTCCTCGTCAAAGCCCAAAAAGCGGCGCTGATTGCGGGCAATCTCGGCCAAAGCCTCCACAAATTGGGGCAGCCGGTAGCCAGGCTGCTCCCCGGCCAGTTGGCGCAGCACCACGGCAAATTTGTGCGACAGGGCCAGGTCGGCCGGGTTGTCGAACAAATCCTGGGCCAGCACCAAAATGAGCTGGTCAATCGGCAAAATGGCCGCCTCCTGCCAGCGGCGCACCAGCTCCCTGAAATCCAGCAGCAAGCCGCGGACCAGGGTAACTGCTTCGTCAGCCTCGACTTCAGCCGGGTCATCGGCTAACAGTTGCTCGCTTAGGGTAACCAACTGCTGCTCCAACCAGGTTTGGCCGGGCCGCGGCCACAGGTAACTCTCCAACTGGGTACAATTTTGCAGCGCCCGCTCCACCCACTCAAACACGGGCTGCAAATCCTCCAGATCCCAATCGTGGCGCTTCCAAACGTGAAAAACGGTCGCCAACTGGCGGGAGTCGGCCGGGCGGGCCAGATATCTGAGCACGTTGCTGAGCACGCCGGCGGCGCTGCGGGTGGCCGCGGTGCTGTTGAGCAGCTCCACATAGGGCACGTTTTTCCGGCGCAAAGCATTGGCGATATCGACGCCGCGCTTGTTGCGCGGGTCCAGAATGGCCACCGTTTTGTCGGGATTCCGTTCCAGCCACTGCTGCACCGAGGCGACCAACATCTGGATTTCCTGCGGCGGCTTGAACTTCTCCGGCCGGAAATGGATCAGCTCAGGCCGGTCCGCCGGGTTGGGCTGCGGGTCGCCGGGCGGAGTCGGCTCGATGTGGGGCGGACTCAGGGCGTTGCGGACCGCCGGCTGGGGGTGTTCGGCCACGGTCCAGTCGATCAGCCGGTTGGCCAGGCGAATGATGCTGGGCGACGAACGGCCCGATTCAGGCATCGGCAGGTCGATGACCGTGGGCCGGCGCAAAAAATTGCGCAAATGGACGGGGTTGGCCGTGGTGAAGGTTTCGTAGATGGCCTGGTTCGGGTCGCCGACACGGACCCAGGTACCGCTTGGTCCGGCCAGGGCTTCCAGAATTTGCTGCTGCAACAGGCTGCTATCCTGGGCCTCGTCTTCCAGAATGTAGGGCCAGCGCTGGCGCAGACGCTGCAAAAAATCGGGGTCCAGGTCGATGGCCTGGGCGGCCAGCCGGATCAAATCGTCAAAATCGACCCCGGTGCGGGCCAGGCGATTCTGATAGTCGCGATAGATGTCGATGCCCAGGCGGGCCAGGGGCAACGACTCGCCCTGCTGCTCGTACAGCTCGGCCAATTGGAACGGGGCCAGCCGCAAATCTTTGGCCCGCTTGATGAAGTTCTGGGCGATGGCCAGCACTAGCTCCGGCAACTCCTGGCGCAGCAGTAGCTCTATGTTCAGATTGGGCAGCAAGTAGCCGCGGATCAATTCCAGCCTGGTGGTCAGCCAGCTATCCACCACCTCGCGCAGGATGAGCTGGGCGGTGCGGTCGTCGACGATATCGAAATCCTGGCTCAGACCGACCAGCGAGGGGCGCTGGCGGACGATCTCGTGGGCCAGAGAATGGAGGGTGCAGACGCGGTAGTTGAAGCCGGGCAGCAAGCCTTTGGCCCTGACAAAGCCATCCACCCGGCGGCGGAAGTTATCGACCGCAGCGTTGACCAGGGTGACGATCAGCACCTCCTGCTCCGCCTCCACCCGCTCGACCAACTCGGCGGCCAGGTAGGAGAGGATGTGGGTTTTGCCGCTGCCCGGCACGGCCGACACGCCCATCCGCACGGGACCGTCCGCCTGGAGTAGCGTCTCGATGATTTTTTGTTGGGAGGGACGGGGGCTAAAAGTTGTCTCGGCCATACCACCTCATTCTAACCCGAAAATTCACCAGACAGTCCAGAAGATACACTTGAGGAGGATTTCTGCAGCTGCCGTAACAGTTGTTGCAAGGCAACCAGCAACTGGCCGCGCTGCTCGTAGCCTTGCTCGCCAATTTCAGCATTGACGATGATGACCTGTTTGCGGCAGCGACGAGTCAAACCCAGAACCAGCCGGTAGAGCCGGTCACGTTGGGCGGCCACTTCGTCCTCGTCGGTCCAGGGCCGGCCGGCGTCCCAGGTGGCGGACAGGACGTAGGGGTGGGTTAGCGGCTGGGCAATGCGCTCCCACCAGCCGCTGCTGCCGGCATCCAACCAGAACTGGTAATCGACCGGCCGGTTAGCCATCAAGAAAGTGGTGGCCGGGGTAATCAAAACCGCCTCGGCCGGACCAGATGACCAACTGCGCACGTATTGGGCGGCCATAAGACCTTGCTCGATATTCTCCAAATAAGCCCGGTTCAGCGCGTCGATATCCGCAAATTCAACCTCGGCTTGAGCGGGTATGACGCGGGTAGGCACCCGTTCGGCCACGCGGCGGAATTGGCGGGCCGAGTCGATCAGCCGGGCCGACACTTCGCCGGCTTCCGGCTGGCCGTGAAAGCCAAAGCCGGGCTGGGACAACAACTCGCCAAACAAGCGGCTGAAGAAATGATCCAGCACCGGCGGCGTAGCCGACTGGAAATTCAGCAGCCAACCTCGCAGATGATCAAACTTGACCCCGGCCTGGTAGGAGATCCGGTCACGCACGTCGCCTTCGATCTCTTCGAAGGCGGTCATAATTGGCTGGGGCCGATCGGGTTGGAACTGGCGATAGACCACCTGGGTCAGCAAATTGGCCCGAATCAAATCGAGGTCGGTGATGGCCTGATGCAGGGCCTGAGCCACATCGAAAGGCGCCGGCAACATACGCCAGTGGGGAAAGGCCAATCGGGCCAGGGTCAGCATAGTTTTGGCGGCAGGCTCCTCATTGAGCGGCCGCGACGGGCGATGGGAACGGGCCGGCAGGCCGCGCCCGGCCATACGATTGACAAAGGCAAAGCGCAACGCGTCGCTAACAAAAGGAGCCAGCACCACAATCTGGTTGGGCGACACGCCCTGCTCGAGGAGCGCGGCAATCCGGTTGACCACCCAGTCGATCATCTGCGGATAAAAGCGGGTTTGCTCAAAGGTGATGACGCGGCGAGGGTCGGGGAATGGTGAATGGTGAGTTGTGAACCCGCCGGGCAGGTGTGGTGAATGGTGAATGGTTGGGTGGTTGGTTGGCGGGTTAGTTAGTTGGTTGGTTGATTGGGTGGTTGGTTGGCTGGCGCGACCGAGGATGAGCTGGCCGAGGCGTTCGCCCAGGGTGAGCATGTCGGGTGGGGCGATGTGGGACTCGGTCAGGTGGATGGTCTCATCGGCCAATGCCTGCAACTCGGCGGCGGTTTGCCAGTTGGCCCCCAGAAAAATGCGGTAACCGGCCTCTTCATCATTGACCAGTAGCGCTTCGGCGGCGTGGGGCAGCCAGTTACGCAAAACGGTGTGGGCAAAGGGGGTGTCCTCTTCAATATTGTCGGCGATCAGGTAGCGATAATGCTCGGTCAGGTAACGGCGGACACCTTCGGTTGGCCACAAGTGTTGGTAAAAGGTCTCGATACGGAGGGAGAAGTCGAGCAGGTTGCGTTCCAGGCAAAACTGGCGGAATTGATTGACGCAAGCCTGGGTGTGCTCCAGCGCCACCCGGCTGCTGGGGTCAACCGCTATGGAGGCGGCCAGCCGCTCGCCAACCTGAGTGTGGGGCAGGCCAATCAGGGCGGCTTTATTGAGGTTGTCCAAAAGCTGGCTCATCAGCCGGGGCAGGGAAATGGTAACCGGGACCACGTTGGGGTCAAAGTAGCCCTGCTGGAGCAACGGTTCGATGGCCTGGCGCAGGTAATATTGGGCCTGCTCGATGTTAAGGAAAATGGGCCGGTCGTGCGGCCGGCCAAAGCTGGTCGCGCTCGCTCCCAACGGCCAAAACAAATCGATCGTTTGCATCGCCAGGCCGTTGAGGGTCAGAATATCGACGGCGCCGGCGGCAGGCAAGTTGGGGTCGCGCAGGAGTTGCTGGTAAGGTTGGGCGAGGGTCAACTGGGGCACCAGCACCAGGATACGGCCAGGTGGAATGTGACCGGTTAGCCAATCACGCAGGCGGGTCACGGCGTAGGTTGTTTTGCCCGCTCCGGCCGGGCCGGTGACGTAAGTAACAGACATTTTTGGGTAGATGAATAGTTGGTTAGTTGGTTTGATTTTAACACACAACCATCAGCTTGGAAAGGGAGGTGACCAGACGGGTGCAATTTTGGTTTTGCGCTTGACAAAAGCTCGAAATTATTGTACGATAATTCACAAGGTGTTTTCTCCTTTCTTGTTGGTTGCCTCCTTTCCTTTACGATTACCCCGGCCCTGTCCCTGGCCGGGGTAATCTTTTTAAACGCCCAATCAAAGTTACCGTAAAAAAAGACCGCCGACGGCTGACAGCCGACCGCGGTCAGGTGAACAAGGCGTTCGCCGAACGGCCCTACAGTTGAAAAAGTTGGACAGACCTGACAAGTCGCTTCGCGGCGCAAGGCGACCTGTCAGGTCTCATCGGGATAGGCCGGATTACGGCTCGACGAGCAAGCGGCGATATCGTTTCTTGCCGGCCCGGAGCAGTATGCCGTCGGGGGTGACATCAGCCGGAGACAGGCTGGCTTCGACCTGGTCAATCCGGTTATCATTAACGTAGAGTCCACCCTGCTGGACCATCCGCCGGGCTTCGCCGCGGGATTGGGTCAGGCCAACTTCGGTAAAGATCTCCAACACTCCCAGCCCAGCCTCCAGCCGGGCGTAAGGAACGGTGGTGGTCGGCAGGGCTTCCAGGTCGCCGCCGCTGGCGAAAGCGGCTCTGGCGGCTTCGGCGGCGGCTTCGGCTTCGGCCTGGCCGTGAGTAATCACGGTAGCCTCGTAGGCCAACACTCGCTTGGCTTCGCGCAATTCGGCTCCCTCGACCGCAGTCAAACGCTCGATTTCAGCCAGGGGCAAGAAAGTGAAGATTTTTAGCAATTTGGCCACGTCGCGGTCGTCGCAGTTGATCCAATATTGATAATAGTCATACGGGCTGAACTTGGCCGGATCAAGCCAGACCGCGCCGGCAGCCGTTTTGCCCATCTTGGCCCCGCCAGCGGTGGTCAATAAGGGGTAGGTAATGGCGTGAACGGTAACGCCCTCCACCCGGCGGACCAGGTCGACGCCGGCCAGGATGTTACCCCACTGATCGTCTCCGCCCATTTGCAGGGTACAGCCATAGCGGCGGTACAGCTCCAGATAATCGTAGGCTTGCAACACCTGGTAGTTGAATTC
>CAYZHI010000231.1:0-5927 GCA_964477335.1 uncultured Caldilineaceae bacterium
CCCGGCCGGCGGAGTCTACGCCAGCGGCCTGGATCTGGCTCGATTTGTGCTGACGCAGATGAATGGCGGCATCAGCCCGGCGGGGCAGCGGGTCGTCTCGGCGCACAATCTGGCCGAAACGCACCGCAGTCATGCCCAGGTCATGGCCGGTTTGAGCTATGGCATGGGCTGGTACATCGAGCAGTACCGCGGGGTCGAGCTGCTCTGGCACGATGGCAATGTCTTTGGGTTCAAGGCATTGATGGCGATGATCCCCGCGGCCGATATCGGCCTGGTGGTGTTGAGCAATTCGATTATGTCGATCACGTTCAATGCCGGGGTGCAGTACCGGCTGGTCGAGTTGCTGTTCGACCTGCCACCGGAGGCCGAAGCAGAATTCGACCGGCGCTGGGCGGCATTTGAACAGGCTATCGCCGAGATTAGAGGGAGTGTTTCGCCTACCGTTGATCCGCAAGCAGTGACCAAATTTGTGGGCGATTACGGCGATAACTGGCGAATCGAGCTGAGAGATGACCGGCTCTACGCGGTCCGCGGTCCTTATGAATGGCAGCTGCTACCGGCTCTAGGGGAGGCCGACAAATTTATCGTCAACAATGGTTACGGAATCGGGCTGGAGCTCTATTTACGGGAAAACCCTGAAACCGGCCAGCTCAGCATGAGTTTCACCTTGCCCACCGGCGAAATTGGCAGTTATGAGCGACTTGGCCCATAGTTAGTCAGAAAAGAGGAAATTGCCAAAGGCAGGAGTTGTTGGTATCTTATATTTCATAACCTTAACGGAAATTCCAAACTTGAAGAGGAATTGCTTTGTCAAAACCTGCCACAATTGCTATTGACGGGACCGCGGCTTCCGGTAAAAGCACGGTTGGTAAATTATTAGCCGAGTCGCTGAATTACCGCTATTTTGACACCGGGGTGATGTACCGGGCTGTCACCTGGGCCGTGCTGGCGGGGGGCCTTGAGATCGAGGACATCGAGCAAGTATCGGCCCTGGCCGAAGCGTTGGCCATCGAGGTAAAAACCGACGGCCCGGCCGATGGGCGCCAGTATACGGTGCTGGTCGATGGGCAAGACGTAACCTGGGAGATTCGCAGCCCCCGGGTGGAGGCAGCCATTGGCCGGGTTTCGTCGTATCCGCGGGTCCGAGTCGCTTTGATTGCCCAGCAGCGCCGTATCGCCGCGGGCGGCTCAATCGTGATGGTTGGCCGCGATATCGGCACGGTGGTGCTGCCGGAGGCCGATTTGAAGGTTTTTATGCGGGCTTCAGTCAGGGAACGGGCGCGGCGGCGTTATGAAGAAGCCATTACCCAGGGGAAGCCGGCTGATTTTGCGCAGATTCTGGCCGCCATCGAGGAGCGAGACCGGCAGGATCGGGAGAAACCAATTTCGCCGATGGTGCCGGCGGCCGATGCCATCATCATTGACACCGATAATTTGACTATCGCCGAGGTAGTAGCCAGGGTCAAGCAGTTGGTCACGAACACTACCGTTGCCGCGTTGTAGGGGAGAGCAGGATACAAGTAGCAGGTGGCAAGTTGCAGGCGAAGCGGCAGATGATATTCCTGGCTGGCCGATCAATTATTAGGTAAACGAGTATGCCCAAGCCTTCGTTGGTTGGCAATCCCAGAATCCAACGGTTTCTGATTTGGCTGTTACGCCTGCTTATGAGGCTATTGCTCCGCTGTGAAATCAGCAACCCGGAGCAGATGCCAGCAACCGGCCCGGTCATCGTCATCATCAATCATGTCGCCTGGCTTGAACCGATCATAACCCTGGGCGGGTTCAGCCGCATTGTGGTGCCAATGGCCAAACAAGAGATATTTGATTATTTCCTGGCTGGCTTGATTATGAGAGTCTACCAGGCCATACCGGTCCGGCGCGGTGAAGCGGACCTGCACGCGGTCAAGCTGGCTTTACAACTGCTCAAGAACGGCGGCGCCGTGCTGATGGCGCCGGAAGGAACGCGCAGTCGCACCTGCCAGCTTCAGGCCGGCAAGGCCGGCGCCGTAACGTTAGCCCTTCGGGCCAACGCCGCTATCCTGCCGGTGGGTGTAACCGGAACCCAGCAGGTTGCAGCCTACTGGAAACGCTTGAAACGGGCGCCGGTCCGGCTATCGGTGGGACCACCCTTTTGGCTGCGCTCGGCCTCGGCCCACCTCCACCCGCAACGCCAGGAACTCGAGGCGATGACCCGGGAAATGATGTACCGGCTGGCCCGGCAACTACCGCCGGAGTGTCGCGGGGTCTATGCCAATCTTGACCAGGCTACCGAAACCTATTTGCTGCCCGCGTCAGGCTAGGCCAAGAATTCACACTTTTTTCCAGCAATACTCAAACCTGATTCAAACTTTTTTTTGGTATCGTTAGTTAAGATCGCCAATAATTGGGGTATTCGACCAGCCAAAACTCTGTTAGAATCAAGGTAAGCTAACTGGACTGGAGAAAGGAGTTCGTGAATGACCAAAAGCTAACAGGTTGTGATGAGGACATCAAGCGCCAGACCCGGCTTCGGAAGGATGAAGGCGGAAGGATGAAGGCTGAATTTATTTTTTTCTTCATCCCTCATCCTTTCGAAGCCGGGTGACGAGGAGCAGGAGTATCGAAAGTTTCGGCGGATGCCTGCCGGGCAGCCACAGCCCGAATTGTCCTCAAATCCCACCCCGGGAAAGAAGCCTTTCTCCAAAACCGGCCAGGCAATTGGCGGCACAAAAGAAAGGCAGTGGCAAATTCAACAAAAGGCAAACAGTAAATAGTGGCCTGTGGTCAGTAGTCAGTAGTCAGTAGTCAGTGGTCAGTGGTCAGTGGTCAGTAGACGATTGGGAAAATGCAGGCCAGGTTGCCAGAGTAGCGGTACTTTTCTGAAGCCTGCAAATCCCTTTGCTACCGGTCCTGCCGCTTTGCGTGTCATCTGTAACCCACCTGCAACTTGCCATCTGTCACCTGCTACTGTCTGCCTGCGACATGCAACCTGTTACCTGCACCTTGTTCTTGCTGTCTGCCCACAAGTTTATTCCATTCCCACGCGCGATTAACTAAAGGAGATTCTACAATGTGTGGTATTGTTGGTTACGTCGGCGGAAGATGCGCTTCCGCCATTGTGCTTGACGGTTTAAAGAAGCTGGAGTACCGGGGCTATGACTCTGCCGGTATCGCCTCGGTGAATGGCGACCTGGATATCCGGCGGGCTGAAGGAAAATTGATCAATCTCGAGCTGAAGCTGCAGGAACAGCCGCTGGAGGGGACGCTGGCGATCGGCCATACTCGCTGGGCCACCCACGGACCGCCCATCGAGCGCAACGCCCATCCCCACGTAGACGAGACCAATGCCGTGGCCGTAGTCCAAAACGGCATTGTCGAAAATTTTATGACCCTGCGCGCTCAACTGCAACGAGAAGGGCACGTATTCAAATCCGACACCGACACCGAAGTGATCACCCATCTGATCGACAAATTCCTGAGCGAGGGTGACGGCCTGGTTGGGGCTTGCCGCCGGGCTTTCAGTCTGCTGGAAGGCGCCCACGCCATCGCCGTGATCAGCAAGCTTGAACCGGGCCAGATCATCACCGCCCGGCTGGGCAATGCCGGCGGCGTGATTGTTGGCCTGGGGCAAGGTGAGAATTTCCTGGCTTCTGATATCCCGGCCATTCTGGAGCATACCCAGCAAGTCGTCTATCTGGAAGACCGGGAACTGGCCATCATCACCGCGAACGGGGTTGAGTTTAGCCGGCTTGATGGCGCACCCCTGACCAAAACGGCCCAACATATCACCTGGGACCCCATCAGCGCGGTCAAGGGACGTTACAAGCACTTTATGCAAAAGGAAATCTACGAGCAGCCCCAGTCGATTCAGGATACCCTGCGCGGCCGGATCGATTTTATGACCGGGCGAGTCAATTTGGAGGAGCTACGGCTGACTCCGGCGCAGGCCAGGGCGCTGCGCCGGATCGACATTGTGGCCTGCGGCACCTCGGCCTATGCCGGACTGGTGGGCAAATTCATCATCGAACGGCTGGCCAGGATCAACGTGACGGTTGATTACGCCTCGGAATACCGCTATCGCGACCCGCTCATCGATGACAAAACGGCCGTGTTGGCCATCACCCAATCGGGCGAAACGGTCGACACCCTGGCGGCGATGGAAGAGGGCAAGAGCAAAGGCGCCCGGTTATGGAGCATTGTCAATGTGCAGGGCAGTATGGCCCACCGCATCAGCGATGGCAGCATCCTGATGCAAGCCGGCCCGGAGATTGGGGTGGCCAGCACCAAGGCCTTTACCGCCACCCTAACCGACCTGATCCTAATGGGCGTGTATTTGGGCCAACTGCGGGGCCAGTTGGGCGAAGCGGAGAGCAGTGAACTGGCCCAGGCCCTGGCCCACCTGCCGGATTTGGCCGGCCAGGTGCTGGCCGACGGCTACAATGATTACGAGGAGCTGGCCCGCCTCTACCACCAGCGGGAGCATTTCCTTTTTTTGGGGCGAGGTTTCAACTATCCGGTGGCGCTGGAAGGGGCGCTAAAGCTCAAGGAGATCAGTTACATTCATGCCGAAGGCTACCCGGCCGGCGAGATGAAGCACGGCCCGATCGCGCTCATCGACGAGTATATGCCGGTCGTCTCGATTGTGACCCAGGATAACGTTTACGATAAGATGATCAGCCAAATCGAGCAAGTGCGGGCTCGCAACGGCATTGTTATTTCCCTGATCAATGATGGAGATGAAGAGGTAGCTCAAAAATCAGATCATCTACTGACCATTCCCAAGGCCCATCCGCTGATTACGCCGATCATCGCGGTGATCCCCCTGCAACTGCTGGCTTACCATATGGCCGTCTGGCGCGGAGCCGATGTCGATCAGCCCCGGAATCTGGCTAAGAGCGTGACAGTGGAGTGAGGGGAGAGGCTAAAAACCTGTAAGTGGGAGTAACTATTCGCGGGTTGTAACTACTCGGCCGGCGCGACTGAAGTCGCTTTTGCAGGGCTTTCGGCCGTAATGTCCGCCTACGCGGACAAAAGTAACCCGTCCACGCAGGTGGACGACCGGCTTTAGTCGTGTATAGGCGGTTTGAGCTGAAGGCCCCCTATGGGCAACTGCTTAAGGCTGAGCAGTTACTATCTCCCAATGACAGCCCCAGGTTGGGTCATGACCTGGGGCTGTTTTGGGTATAACTACGATCCGGTCTTGGTTTGATCCGGTCTTGCATCCGTTCAATCTGAGTTAGCATTTATCTATCGTCTCATTTTCTTCTCAGAAAAGTGTGCTATTATTTTTCTTATTTCTCGCATTAATTCCGTATAATTTGTAGTAGTCAACAAGATGTTGAACAGCGGGAAGCTGCAATGTATCCCTCTGGAGTCGAGGCTTTAACCGGTAATTAGACGCAAAAAACCGGCTGAAGCCTCGACTCCAACTGTTCAAAATGTCTCTGACTACTACATTAATTCCGTATAATTACGTCCGATTGCCTGCTCAATAGTAACTACTCTAAACTGAGTGCAGGTCGGTTTTCTCAGGGGGGGAAAATGAGCGAACCTTCTGCTTCACCATCAGCGGCGTTGTGGCGGCTGCGGCTACAGCGCCTCGGTACCTATCCACGGCGTGTATTCCCCTTCACTTTAGGGGTGACGGCCGCCCTCGTGGCCCTCTTGCTTTACAATATTCTTTTTCCCAGCGCCCCGCAACTCACCCTGGGTGAGGTCAACGACTCGATTGCCCAGGCCCTGGCTTCGGCCACACCGCCGCCGGCCTTTTCGGCCCGCGTCTATCAGGTTATCGCCCCGTCGCTGGTGCTCATCCATACCCAGGACACCAACGACCGCGGCCAGGTAAAAGATGGTTTAGGCAGCGGGGTGGTTATCAATGATCAGGGCGATATTCTCACCAGCTTGCACGTGGTCGACGACGCCGCCGAAATAGAGCTGCTGTTCGC
>CAYZHI010000232.1:0-5925 GCA_964477335.1 uncultured Caldilineaceae bacterium
CTTGCACCTGCGGCGCGCGAAGCGTTCGGATGCAGGTGTAGGGATGCCGTCCTACGGAAATTTTGGCGTGCGCTTAGAATAGTAAGGGGATTGCCGGTGGAACTTGACCATAAACCACAGCCCAGCCCGGATGCCGCCCACCACCCGGTGGGCGCCGAGGCTATTCTGATTAACCTCAAAACCGGGACCTATTACTCCCTCAACGAGACCGGAACGATGTTCTGGCAACTGCTCGACGGCCAGCGCACCATTGCCGACTGCGCCCGTTTAATTGCCCTTGACTATGAAGCTGAACTTGAGCTGGTTGAAGCCGACCTGCTGGAGCTGGCCACTGACCTCAAAAAAGAAGGTTTAATTGTTCTCTAGCCGTCTGGCCAGCGCCAGGGTGATCGGGCAGGCCATAACTGCCGCCCCCAAACGAGCGCTGCTGCGGCAGATGGTTGCCTTCAGCCAGATGTTGCCCCGGCAATTTGAGCAACCCTTGCCGGCGATGATGGCTCAACTCACGCCTCTTACCTCTCAGGCGCAACCGGCTGACAACCAATTGGCAATTATGGCCGGCCGCCCCGTCGTTCAAGCATTGGTGGGCGAAGCTGAGATTCGCCAACTGGCCGATGCCGTGGCGCTCTGGCACTTCTGGTCGCCGCTGGGACTGTGCCTACGTCGATCGTTGCTGCGCTATCATTTTTTACGGGCGGCCCAGGTGCCGGTGGCGATTGTTTTTGGAGCTCGCCTCAAAAGCAGTCAGGCAGGGGGCGGGATCGGCGGGCATGCCTGGTTGACCCTGCACGGCCAGCCCTATTACGAGCATCCGGGCGATTATCAAGGCTTTGCCATTATGTACGTTTATCCGGCGGACCCTGAAACCAACTAATTTCACATGTGCGGACTTAGCGGCATCTATTCGTTCAGCGGCCAACCGGTGACGCAGACTGAGATCGCGGCCCAAATCGAGACAATGGTCCACCGGGGACCGGATCAGGGCGGGGTTTATATTTCGCCCGGCGGCCGTTGCGGTTTGGGGATTCGCCGCCTGAGCATCATCGATGTGGCCGGGGGCGACCAGCCGCTCCACACCGGGGAACAGGCCATCCAACTGGTTTACAACGGTGAAATCTATAATCACCGGCTCTTGCGGGCCGAATTGGAGCAATTGGGCCGCCGGCCTGGTTCCCGCAGCGATGGTGAAGCTATCCTCCACGGCTACACCGCCTGGGGGGCGGCCGGTGTGCTGCCGAAGTTGCAAGGCATGTTTGCCCTGGCTCTTTGGGATGAGTCCCGGCAGCAGCTTTGCCTGGCCCGAGATCGCTTTGGCATCAAACCGTTGTACTATTCCCACCAGGCCGGTCGCCTTTATTTTGCCTCAGAAATCAAGGCGATGCTAACCCAGCCGGCGCTACCGCGGCGGGTCAATTTGCCGGCTCTGGAGGCGTTGCTGACCCTGGGCTTTGTGCCGGGGCCGGAGACGTTGTTTGAGGGCATCTATAAGTTACCGCCGGCCCATTACCTGCTGGCTCAAGCTGGCCGTTGCCGGATCGAGCGGTATTGGCAGCTTGATTATTCGCCCTCGCCGCCGCTATCCGAAGCGGCCGCGGCCCAACAATTCCTGGCGTTGCTGGGTGAGGTGGTTGAACTACACCTCATGAGCGAGGCGCCGCTGGGCGCGCTCCTCTCCGGCGGACTCGACTCCGGGACGCTGGTGGCCCTGCTGCAGGCCGCTTTGGCCCAGGGTAAACCGGCCAAGACCAACGGCGGTCAGTCCTCGGCCGACAAGGGGCCTTCGGCTCCGGTCGGCCGCCTCAAAACGATTTCGATTGGCTTTGACCAGCCGGCCTATGATGAAACCGCGGCGGCGCAGGCGTTGGCGCAAAAGCTGGGCACCGAGCATCAGCCCATCACCTTTAGCGCCGCCGATTTTGACGATTATCCGGCGGTGATGGCTCATCTGGAAGAGCCGCAATGCTCGGCCACGGCCTTGCCAATCTATAAGTTGTACCGGGCCTGCCGCGCCGCCGGTTTGACCGTGGTGTTGACCGGCGAAGGGGCCGACGAACTATTAGGGGGGTATCATTGGCATCGCGGGGATGCTTTGGTGGGGCCGCTATTAGGCTGGCCGCCGGCAGTGCGGCGACTGCTTGCCGCCGCCCCTTTGCCGATGTCGGCGGCGGCCCGGCGGGTGCTGCGTCGCGGCCAGCCCGACCTGGCCGCTCGCTACCAGGATTGGCTGGAGGTGGGCGGCGCCGGCTATCGCCATAAGTTATTGGCCCCGGCAGCGGTAGAGATGCTGCGCCGCAACGGCCATTCGCTGCTATCCGGCTGGGCCGAAAAGGTGGCCAATACGCCGGCAGATGCGCCGCTGCACCAGCGGCTGTGGTTGGAGAGCCAGACTCGCCTGGTGGATTTCATCAATTTTGAGGTCGATAAGCTGAGTATGGCCCACTCCATCGAGGCGCGGGTGCCCTATTTGGATCACAAGCTGTGGGAATTTTGCGCGGGTTTGCCGGCGGCATACAAACTCAAGGGTGGCGCCGAAAAATATCTGCTGCGCCAGGCGGCCCGGTCGCTCTTGCCTGAGACGACTCGGAGCCGCCGCAAGCGGGGGCTGGCGGCGCCCTATGCCGGCTGGTTGCGGCAGGCCCGCCTGCCTGACTGGGCCGAGAGCGCCCTCTCCAGCGAGGCGATTCGACAGGCCGGTCTGTTTGAGCCGGCGGTGGTGGGGCAGTTGCGCCGGGCGCACCAGGCCGGCCAGCCCGAGTTGGGGGCGCTACTGATGGGGGTGCTGAGCTGCCAGGTGTGGTTTGAGATCTTTATGAAATGAGGGGCAAGTGCGGATACCAGCATGCGATTTAGAAAAATCTACAGCCTGTTTGCCGAGAGTATTGCCGGCTGGAGCCGGAATCAGGCCAGCCTTTACGCCGCGGCGCTGGCTTATTACACCATCTTTTCGGAAATCGCCCAGCTCATTCAAAACATTCTGGCGTCGTTCACCTTGCCAAGCCAAACTTCTAGCGGCCTGGCGGCCTTTCCTGTACTGGTTGCCCTTATTCGGCCCAGATCTTTCTCTTTGGGGCCAAGTTCACCCAGCTTCACGCCGAGCTGTACGGTACGCCAATTACGCCGGCTGACAATGCCACGTTCAGACCAGACCGGCCCCAGCCTCCCACGCCGAGCGGCTGAGATTTGAAATAAGCCCGCTCGGTTTTAGACCGAGTGCCTCCCAAATATTAGGTAATTCCGGAGGGGCGACCGGCCGGTCGCCCCTACCTGCTTAGAATTTGGGCCAGACCTGTTTAAACCCGGCCCCCCTGATTCTCGTCCAGCCCCAGCAGCTTGTGCCAGGCTTCCACGTCGATAATCGTTTCCAGGATGCCTTTAGGTTTGGGCACGGGCACGGCGCGGCCGGCCCGGTGATCCTCAATGGCCTGCCCGTAGACAGTGAGGAGCTTTTCGGCTTGCCGCAACAGGCTGAAGGTTTCGGCCTGTTTTCTGGCGGCCTGGCCGAACTCAGCCAGGCGAGCCGGGTTGTCAAGGAGTTGAGCAATGGCCTGGGCCAGGGCCTCGCTGTCGTTAGGGGTGAGCAGACCCTGCCGGCCATCTTCAACGGCATCATTCGTACCGCTGGCGTTAACGGCCACCACCGGCAAACCGGCGGCCATCGCCTCCAGGGTTACCAGCCCCTGGGTTTCGGTAACCGAGGCAAAGCAGAAGAGGTCGGCGGCCTTAAGATAATTGGGCACTTCGGTAAAGGGCAGCTTGCCCACAAATTCGACTCGATCGGCAATACCCAACTCGCGGACCAGTTTTTGAAGGGCCTGGCGCTCTACCCCGTCGCCGACAACGGCCAGGCGAACGCCCGCCCGTTCCCTGAAGACCCTGGCAACGGCCCGCAGGAGCGTGACCCAATTCTTTTCCTGGGCCAGCCGGCTGACCGAAATCAAGACGGCGTCATCACCCCAGCCGCGAGCGCTCCGCACGGCCTGACCATCGGCCTGGTCATACGGCTTCAGGTCGATGCCGGTGGGGATCACACTCACCTGTTGGGTGATGCCGTACTCAGCGGCCAGCAATTGTTGGATGCTCTGGCTGGGCACAATGACGTGGTGACATTTGCGCAAATAATCGCTGAGCCAACGGTGGATCACCTCTTTGACCAAATTCTGGTCCAGGCCGACATAGTGGCTGTATTCGCGGTACCGGGTGTGAAAGGTAAAGACCAGCGGCACATTTAGCTTGGCGGCTTTTTCGGCGGCGGTCTCACCCAGTAGGAAGGGATGGTGGCTATGGATTACGTTCAGTTTGAGGGCGGGCAGCAATCGGTTGACAAAGCGGGAGACGGGAATGGCCATCTGAATGTCGTAGCCCAGCCCAATTTCCAACGAGGGGTAGCGAAAAATAAAGGGAGCCTCATCTTGATAGCCCTGAGCGCGAGGCGCAAAGACAAAGACATTGTGGCCCAGGTCGGTGAGGGCCTGGCGAAACGTTTCGATCGACCGGACCACGCCGCTGACTACGGGTAGATAGGTGTTCGAAAAAAAGGCAATGTGCATATTCTGTTCAGTTTGGACCACCCCCCGGCTCGGCCCGGTCGAGCCCGATTTGAGCCAAGAAGAGCGGGGTTGGCTCGCCGGGATAAGGGTCCCCCCCCCGAATTTTTTTGATGACAAACTCAACCAGATATCGAATTACGGCCAGAACCGCGGGGGCCAGGAAAATGCCTAACACTCCAAACAGCGCGCCGCCGATAATGATCCCCAAAATGATAACCGAGATGGGCAGGGCCACCGCCTCGCCGGCAACGGCCGGATAGACGATGTTGAAAAGGGTCAGGCCAATGAGGGCATAGATGGTGAGCACGATGAGGGTGAGGGCCAGCGGGCTAATGTCCAGGTAGGTGGAGCCGGCGAAAAAAGTGTTAAGCCCCAACACCGGAAAGGCCACAAACGTGCCGACCACCGGCAAAAGGGCAAAAACTCCGGCAATAAAACCGACGATGACGGCGTTGCGAATGCCCAGCACGGTCATCATCAGCCAGACCAGTATGCCCATGATCAGACCGATCGTTAGATTAGCCTGGAAATAGTTGGCCCACATTTTGCTCATGCGCTCGAATAGGATGGCATATTCGCGGCGGTGGGGGGGGGGAATCGACTCAAACAACCAGACAAAACCGCGCGGGATCTCTAACAGGAAGACAATAGCCAGGATGTGAATGAGCAAGGCATTGGTTGCCAGGCTGCCAACCGTACCGGCGGTAACGGTTACGGCGTCAACCAGACCGGGCACTACCTGGGCCAACTCTTCCAGCCGTTCGCCTCTGGCCCAGCGGCTCAGGGGTTCTAACATAAAATTGAAGTTGAAAAGGCGCTGGCCGGTTTGAGGATCGATCAACCAGCCCTGGTCCGGGGTATAGCTGCGCAGAAATTGAATAGACTGATTGAGCAGGCCGCCCAACCCGGCCGCGGTGACAATCAGGAATTGAACGACCGGGCCAACGACCAGGGTTAATACCAGAACCGCCAGGATCAGGTAGAGCAGGAAGACCAGCACGGCGGCCCAGCGGTAACTTAGCCGGGTACGTTTGGTCAAGATTTGAATCGGATGGACCAGAAGGAAGGCCAGAATGAGAGCCAGAATGGCATTATGAATCACCGGCCCGACCAGGCTGGCTGTAAAGAGTAGGGCCAAAATCAGACCAATGCCGGCTACCCGCCGGGCGAATGGACTCCAGTCGGCGGGGTAGGGGGCGCGCTCGACCGGATGGGCTGGTTGTTGACTCACGCCGGTAACTCCTCCCTCGAAAATAAAGTTACTGCGGGCGCTTCCCGGCCACGCCATACACACCACAACCCACATAACGTACCAGGTGTTGTGTGTTTTAAGCCTCAGTAGATCCAATTTTTCACCGTAGCAAAGGCATCCCAATGC
>CAYZHI010000233.1:0-5917 GCA_964477335.1 uncultured Caldilineaceae bacterium
GCGGTAACCAGTTGTTGGTAGAGCCGCAGCAGCAGATCGATTGGCCCCAAAATCGGGGCGCCCAGGGAGAGATCATCATAGAGCGTCAGTAGCGGCGGTTCGAACTCGACAGCCTGTGCCAGCGCCAGACAGCGACGGGCTAACCAGCTTTTGCCGATCCCGCCGATCCCATGCAACAGGAAAATGCGGGCGTAGGACTCATCGGGCGGGGCCTGAACCGGCTCAAAGGCTTCCCCCAATTGATCGGCCAACTCACGCCAACGACGCTGGTGGTTGACCAGGCTGGGCAGCACCATCGCAAACTGGCGCTGTTCTTGAACTCGACCGACAAAATTTGTGCGAACTTCTGCGGGATTGGCTGTATCCATAGATTGGTTAGTTGGCTGGAAATTGATGAGGTTCGTACTCTCCTCTGCTCTATTCTAAACTGCACTCAGGCAGCCGTCAAGGTAGGCGGCCAATTATGGGACTAGAAACATGGCTATTTTATGATATAATTAGCAGTAATAGGTAGCCGGAAAAGGAGCTCGCCTGCAATGCCAAAAGCGCTCATAATCGAGGATAGAAGAGAAAACATTGTTTTTATCGCCAACAACATCTTAAAACCTCAGGGTTATGATGTAATTACGGCTATGGATGGTCAAACCGGCCTGATCAAAGCCAAAGAAGAAAAACCGGATCTGATCATCACCGACTTGAAACTGCCGAGAATGGGCGGGCTTGAAGTTTTGGAAAGGCTCGGCAAAGAGGGTATCCACATTCCGGCTATCGTAATGACCTTTCATGGAACTGAGGATACTGCGGTTCGGGCGCTACGCCTGGGGGCGCGTGACTATCTGATTAAGCCCTTTACCCTGGAAGATATGCAAGCTGCGCTCGAAAGAGCTTTGAGATCGTCTACAACCGTTACTACCAGGGAGGCCCAGCCGACCGATGCCAACTGCGAGCAGCTTGCCGAAGAGTTGGCCCAAACCCGCGCCGCCCTGGCTGATCGAGAGGAGCAGCTCAAACGTCTATCAACCGCCTCACAGATGGCCGCTAAAGTACCCTACCTGGAACAGGAGTTGGCTCGAACGCGGGCGGCGCTGGATCAACAACGAAGCGATCCCGATCAAGCAACCTCTACCGAAATGAACGGGACCAAAATTGCCGAGTTAGAGCAAGCGTTGGCTCAAACGCGCAATACTC
Source organism: uncultured Caldilineaceae bacterium (assembly GCA_964477335.1). Taxonomy (GTDB): domain Bacteria; phylum Chloroflexota; class Anaerolineae; order 4572-78; family J111; genus CAYNLK01. The sequence goes on from CAYZHI010000233.1 coordinate 1,189, forward strand.
TGGCCACTCGAGAGAGTCAACTCCGGCAGGTACAGCATTATTTGAGCAATTTTGTAAAAAAAACGGATTATACCGAAATCGCCCAACAGGCGGCGGCGCTAAAAGAAGAAAATAACCGCTTACACGAGGCTTTGAACGAGGCGGAGCAGCGGAGCGGCGCCCTGGAACAGTTGATCGGCAGCCAAAAGGTCCAACTCAATAAATACCAGCAGCAGGCCAGAACGATGGCCGAGGAGCTACGTAACCTGTCGGAAGCGGTGCGGTTGTTGTCGCAGGATCTAAGCCAGCAAACCAAACAACTTGAAGCCGTAGCTAGGAGTCCCAAGCAAAATTAAGGCGGGTTCTATGACTGCGACCGACCTGCCTATTGATTTTCGGTTTCAGCCGTACCCTCGGCCGTGGGTGCCTCGTCGGTAGGAGCGTCATTCTCGGATGCAGAGTCGCGGCTATCGTCAGCCTCGCCTGTAACTGCCGGCGCAGTGACGGTAGTCGTTGTGACTGGCGTTGCGGTGGTTGCCAGCGATGGGGTGTCTGGCGCAGAGGTAGCCTCCCCTTCGGGCGGGGTCGGCTGGGTTCGTGGTGGGGTGGGGGTGGGCGGCTGGTTACTCCACAATCCCAGTCGTCCTTCCCTGGCGCGAGCTTCGGCCTCTTCAATCTCGGCCCTGAAACGAGTATCAGGCTCGACAATGTTGGCCCGAGCTAGGCCCTGCTCTACCAAGATGATACTCAATAGCTCATCCCCAACATAAACATAGCGCCACAAATGACCCGCCTCATCCAGCCCGGTCTGATCCTGTACCAGCCGAACTGCCTTCAGGTTGGTCAGCTTTCGATTTGTTTCAAAAGCAACCGTACCCCAGGGCGTGCCAGGGGAGTTAGGAGGTGCCTCGATGCCGAGGTAATGCACCTGGTAGATGCGGCTGGGCGGGTCACCCTGCAACACCACCGCAATCGAGTCGCCATCGAGCGCCTCCACAACCAGGCCGCGCACCTCAGCCGGGATCGGCGTCATAGTGGGCGTCAGCGGACTGGTGGGTACAACGGTAAATGTTTGCAGCGGCAAAACCCGAGTATTCACCGGCGACGGGGCCGTGGTGGGAGCTTCAGTGGGCAAGGCCATCGTCTCGTTACGCTGAACCAGACGATCCGCGGCGGGTGTTGAGAGAGGTTGGGCACAACCAACCAAACCAATCAGCATCAATAAGCCCACAGCGAGGCCAAGCGTTTGGCTGCCGCTCACCATCTCGTTACCGGACGCCAGGCGCCGGTCAAGCAGGGCAGACCTCAACCAATGTAGTATCGCAGAAGAAAACATAAGTTTATCCTTATCATTAAGCTGCCCCAATTATAGCGCCAATTACCTCTCTCCGAAAATCAGTCAGGAGAACAAATAAAAAAAACCGGCTCAAGCCGGCTATTATTGACACCTGGCCGCTCATGAGCCTTGTTTTAACAAGTGGGTAACAAGATGAAAAATCTGCTACCGGGCAGATTCTCCGGATCGTAACCATCGCTCTCAACCCAAATTTGACCATTATGGGATTCGATGACGCCTTTGGCGATGGTCAACCCCAAGCCAATCCCCCCACCCATGAATTGAGTCTTGCTGGTGCTGTGCAGCATCACATTTTCAGCCGTGGTGAACTTGTCAAAAATCAACTTCTGCTTATCGAGGTCGATCCCAACACCCGTATCGGACACCACAATTTTAATATAAGAGACATTATCGGAACTGATGAAGGGTTGGGCGGCAATAGAAATTTTGCCGCCATCAGGCGTGTACTTGATGGCATTGCCAACAATCCGGCTTAGAGCCGAGTGCAACTGTTTTAAGTCCCCATTTACCATCGCCAAATCATTGGACACGGTTGTTTCAAGGAGGAGTTGGCGTTCCTGAACATTCTCAGCCTGTTCCTCCTGGATATTCCTGATGATGCTTCTGATTGAAACCGGAGATAACTTCAAGGATCGACTAGATAACTCCATACGAATTACGCTGACCATATCATCGATGATCTCTTGCAACCGGCTCATCCCTTTGAAGACGCCGGCCAAGAACTCTCTGGCGGACTCATCGGCCTGAACAGCCGGAAGCATTTGCAACATTTGAGCATAACTGGAAACCAGAGTCAAGGGGGTACGTAATTCGTGGGAAACAACAGAGATAAAATCATTCTTGGCCTTCTCCAGATGTCTTAGCCGCTCATAGGCAGCCTCGAGTTCGACAATTTTTTGCTCCAGCCGTTCAATTAGATTGAGACTCTGCTCCTGTAAATAATACTCACGCGGTGTGCTGATACCTTCATCCTTGTGACCGGTGTCAAGATAGCGCGCAACAGCCGATGTCAGTTCTTCAAAATCGATGGGTTTATTAAGATAAGCATCACAGCCAATCGCTTTAGCCCGGTCACGATCATCGCTGACGTTACGAGCCGTGAGCGCAATAATCGGCACGCTACGCAGGTGGGCATAACTACGGATACGAGTCACGGCGGTAAATCCATCCAGGTCAGGCAGGTTGATGTCCATCAAAATCAAATCAGGTTTTAGTTCAACCGCCTTTTTTATACCTTCCAAAGCATTGGTCGCGTCAATAACCCGGTAGGCCTCACTTTCCAGGATCCGGCGAACCAATTCTCTATTTTCGTAGGTATCTTCTACGTTTAAGATCGTCGGCGATGAATTCATACCGGCTGTCCCCACTCCAGCTTAAGTCTGGTAAATTATACAAGCGCCTACTTATTTTACCAATAACGGCTGGTAAACAACACCCCAAATTCTGGTGATTCAGGTCAACTGTGACTGGGATTTTACTGGCTGGTAGAACTACGCGGCCGAGGTCGACGGGAGACGGTCTTGACGATAGCGCCGGAGGTAGAAACCGCCGCTTTAACTTCCGGCAACGGAGTCTCCGCCGTTGCACCGCTTCGGATCAGGCGGCGCATTTCTGCCTCAATCAAAGGATCAGTTTCAACGGGGGTATACGCGGCCAAAAGACGTTCAACTTCGGCCAAAACGCGTTGCTGCAACATTGGACGCCCGGCTTTTTCCCAGTTGTCTCGATTCAGCCGGTCAAAGACGGGTCCGGGTTTGTAGAGTTCCTGAGGCCAGTATTTCAAAGTGTGCTCGGCCACCAGCAAGTGCTGGTCTTGTAATAACCGCCGAACTAATTCAATCGTGGGCAAATCTTCCAGAGGTTTGAAGTCGCGCCCAAAATGGAGCGCCTGGCCGCACAACTCATCATCAAAAACCAATTTTTCCAGGCTGAATACCAGCACGTAGTCGAGCATACCCGGCCCAGAGACCGAGTTGACCCCGGCCAGGGTAGCCAGGATGGCGCTGGCAAAGGCTTCAGCCCCACCCTGAGCGTCAACAAATTTGCTGTCGCTTAAGGCCATGTAGGCTTGCGTGGGTAAGCCCAGGAATTTGGCCACCGCCAGGTAAGCCAAATCTAACCGTAACGCCTCAATTGCGGCCATTGGTGACGAGGTCGTTTTCATATGAAACGCAGCCGGCGCGCCGCCAAACAAAACCGGCGCGCCTGGCTTGACTACTTGGGCCATCGTCAAACCGGCCAGCACATCGGCTACGTGGACCACCGTTGCGCCCACTGCGGTCACCGGGGCAATCAGTCCCATCAGAGTGACCGGCACAATCTCGATGGGGATACCCCATTCGACACAATCGAGCAGATTCTGGCAGGAGTCTTCACCATAGCGAAACAGGCCGGTGGGGGTAATCGTAAAAATTGACAGGGGCCGGGCCACCAAATCGGCTTTATCGTGGCGAAACAACTCCATCAGCCGGGCCATGCGGGGCGTACCGTGGCCGGTAAAGGCGCCCGAGACCACCGGTTTGAGTGAATTGGTCAGGCACAGGTACAACCGCCAGGCGTCGGATATCTGCGGCTCGATATCGCTGGTGGAGAAAGCGGTGGCCAGATAAGCTATATGCGCCAGGCCGTCGGCCAGGCGGACGTAGTCAACAAAATCGGCAGTCGTGGCCGGGCGGGTCTGGCCAGTGCGGTGGTCGAGCACCTGTACGGCGCTGGAGCCGGGCACAAAGTGAACCCGGTCGCCGCCCAACTTGGCGTGCGGCTCACCCTGACGATTATACAGGGTAAAATAGCGGGGGGCCAGGTCGATAGCTCGTTCTACTTCGGCTGGGGGGAAAAGAATACGGCCACTCACCGGCTCCTGGCCAAAGCCAGAGTCTAACAACTGTTCGCGTAGTCCCCTCCCCATCACCTCCACCCCAATTTCGGCGAGAATCTGTTTGGCCTCGGCCAGAATCCTTTGGATGAGTTCATCTTCGACAATGGTTACGGCTGGCCGCATCTCAATTTGCCTCAGCTAAGCTATGGGGTAAAGCGGAAGAAATACCACTGCCTGTTTTCGACGTCCATATTGACGGTGAAGTCGGCTGAAACCTGCCTGCCATCAACGGTCTCCAGGTGAAAAACCCACGCGCCGGTGATGTAAACGGCCACCGGTTGTGGCTCAAATTTGGTATTGCCGGCTTTGATGACCGAGGAGTCAGCCGGGGTATGGCCGGTTTCGTGATCGGCCGAAGGCTCTGATTTGGTCACAATCCCATTGGGGTCGGTCCCAACCACTCTCAGGCCGGGAATCCAGGAATTATCCTGATTTTGAATAGCCACCACAATCGACAGAATGTTGGCATTGGTGGGTGCATTGAATAACTCAACCAATTGATAATCCCAGGTAGG
>CAYZHI010000234.1:0-5913 GCA_964477335.1 uncultured Caldilineaceae bacterium
TGCTCCGCCACGACCACATTCGCCGGATGCGGAATATTCTGGTGACCCTGGCCAAGATGGTCGATGGGCTGGTGCTGGGTTATGTGGTTGATAAGTATGGCTACGTGCGCGGCATTCACAAATTGTCCGTTAACCTGGAAGAGCAATCGATCAGTTTTTTGTTAGGACCTCAATTCCGGCATCATGCCGCCATTTCAAAGCGGTGCGACGCCGTTGTCTTTTTTGTGCCGTCAGGCGGGCGACAGGTGCGAGTGTTTGCCAACGGCCAGTTAGTCGGGCGCTACTCCAACGGCGACTGGTCCCCTGAAAACCTCTCCCGTGTAGACGAGGTTATCGCCCAACTGGCCAACGAGAAGCATTATGAGTTGGCCCTTATTCAACGCATCTTGCGCTGCGCTTTTCAGATGGCCGAGGAAAACCTGGGCGCTATTTTCGTCATCGGCAATGCCGACCGAGTCTTCAAACATTCCGACGCGGCTGAGATCAGTCACTTCGCTATGATTGTCAGCGCTGAGGTAGAACAGCTAACCGACCGGGAGTTGATCAACTTTGCCAAGCAGGATGGCGCCACCGTGATCGATACCCAGGGCAGGTTCAGGGGCTGTATGGTCCTGTTGCGACCAGACGCCAAGACTCAAGCCGAGATTGGCGCCGGCAAAGGGGCGCGCCACAGTAGCGCCGCCAAGATGAGCGCCGAAGCCGACTGTTTGACGATCACTGTGTCCCAGGATGGACCGATCACCATCTACGAAGCCGGGCAACGGATTCTATCCCTGTAAAGCCCTCATTACACCACCAAATATGATGAGCACCAACGGCCAATACCAAAATCTGAACCAGGCGATTCTGGCAGCTTTGGAGATACATGCCCCCAGAGTCTGTCTCAAATTCAAGTCGGGCGAACATTTTCGGAACATCACCTACCGCCAAATGGGGGCATTGATCCTACATATGGCCCGTTTCTTGCAGCAGCAGGGTGTGGCCAACGGGGAACGGGTAGCCATAGTCATGTCGAATAGCCTGGAATGGCTGGTGCTCTATCTGGGCACGCTCGTGGCCGGCGGTGTGGCCGTGCCACTGCACCCCTCGATTGCCCCGGATACGCTGCGATTTGTTCTGCACGATTCCGGCGCCCACGCGGTTGCTCTGGCCAGCCAAATGCTTTACCACATGGTGGTTGGCCAGCTTGGCCCAAAAAGCCCCAAACCGTGGCCTGATTTGCAGACGATCCTGATAACCGCCTCCATCGAGCCGGATCAGCGCGGCCACACCGTCGCCCTGGCAACGATACTGAATGAGACGGTGCCGTTACGCCGGCAGGAACGTCGCGATCTCTGTACTTATGCCGAGAGCACCGCGCCTGAAACCCTGGCATCCATTCATTACACCGGCGGTGAAACCGGCCGGCTCAAAGGGGCTGTATTCGATCACCGGCGTTTGGTGCAGACAATGCAACATCTGGCCGCGTCGCTGCCGCTGGCAGAGGACGACCTGGCTTTCACGGTGCTACCCTGGAGTCACCCCACCAGTTTGCATATGGCCCTCCACTACTTCTTTGCGGGCCTGCCCAACGTCTTAAGTGAAAGCGATGACGCCGCCGTCGTCGAGACCATGCAGCAAACCAGCCCCACCGTGACCCTCAATATGCCCTACTTCTACGAACGATTCTATCAATACGTAATGAATGACATTGGCCGGCAACCAGAGTCGACGCAAAAAGTCTTCCAGTGGGCCATTGCCAAGGGCAAAGAATACCTGGCAGCCGGGAAACACGCCCCAGCCCGGCTGCGGCAGGAATACATCCGGGCCGATTTGACCTTCTTCAACCAGATTCGCGGCTATATCGGTGGCCGGATGCGGCATCTTTATATGACCGGCGGATCGCCTCCCCCAGAGCTGGCCGATTTCTTTGAGGCAATTGGCTTACCGATTCTAAATCTCTACAGTCTCGCCGAAGTCGGCGGCTTTCCCTTTGTCAGCCAACCGAACGACCGCCGGCCCGGTTCTTGTGGCCGGTTGGCGCCGGGCTTTGAATGCCGCCTGGCCGATGACGGTGAAATCCTCATCCGCAGTGAAACCACGATGTGCGAATATTGGGGCTGGCCAGCCGATATGCAGCAAACGCTCGATGCCGCGGGCTGGCTGCATACCGGCGATCTGGGCCAACTCGATGGCGCCGGTTTTCTTTTTCTGACCGGTCGCAAGCAACCCCTGATGTTACTGACCACTGGCCGCCGCATCTTGCCGTCAGCCATTGAAGCGGCCCTGCAAGCCAGCCCATTCATCGAGCAAGCGGTCGTATTTGGCGAAGGGCGACCTTACGTGACGGCTCTCATGGTACCGAACCTGCAGGCCCTGGCCGATCATTTCAGTGATACTGAAGCCCTGGCCGGTCAACTGCTCCAGAGCAACGCCCCGGCCCGAACGATCAACTGGTTTTGGAAACAGGGCGATGCTGACAGCGGATTGATGGCAACCACGGCTCACCCCAAGGTGCAGGCCCTGCTGGATAAAGTCATCGCCGAGGTTAATCGTCAATTGGATCGCTGGGAACAAATCAGAGAGTACGGGTTGCTGGAACAAGCCGGTAGCAAAACGGCCCACGAACTGGCCGAAACAGTCCGGGTTGGCCGCCACCTGGTGGCCGAGCGGTACGCCGCAGCCATTGAGCCGATGTATCCGCAAACCCAGCCGGTACAGCTCACCACGATCAGCCAGGTGAAGGTACCGCCGGAACGACTTCGAGAGCTGCTGGAAAAAGAAACAATCCTCGACGCTTGGCTGGCCGACGCCGGCATTGAATTTCTGTTCGACCTGGCCCGCAGCAAACAAATCGACTCGCCCTCGATGGTCTATATCTGCGATGCCGCCGCCACCATCGCCCAAATGGAGCAAGAAGAGAAATCCCTCTCCACCGCCCTGATTGTGGGCGACCCGGTGCGGATTAGCCGGGTTTTACCTGAAAGTCAGATCCGGTTGTTACGGCACGACCATATCCGCCGGATGCGCAGCCAGATAATCTCGCTGGCCAAACTGGTCGACGGGTTGGTGCTGGGTTACGTGGTTGACCGGCACGGTTACGTACGCGGCATTCACAAACTTACGGTCGAGTTGGAAGCCCAAGCTGTCAATTTCTTGCTGGGGCCCCAATTTCGCCATCACGCGGCCATCTCCCAGTTATGCGATGCGGTAGTCTTCTTTGTACCCAGCGGGGGTAACCAGGTGCGGGTCTTTGCCGATGGCCAGTTGGCCGGCCGTTATTCCAACGGCGACTGGTCGCCGGAGAGTATCTCGCGCGTCGAGGGGGTGATAAGCCAACTGGTTAAGCAAAAAAAGTACAATCCGACCCTGATTCGGCGGCTCCTTCGCTGCGCCTTTCAAATGTCGGAGGAAAATACGGGCGCAATCTTCATCATCGGCCATGCCGAAACCGTGTTAAAATTGGCCGATGCTCCCCAGATCAGCCACTTTGCCCTGCTGGTCAGCGACGAGCTAGACAACATGACCGACCGGGAACTGATCAACTTTGCCAAACAAGATGGCGCCACGCTGGTCGACGTGGCCGGAAAGTTTAGAGGCTGTATGGTTCTGCTGCGCCCAGACGCCGGCACCAAAGCCGAAATCGGCGCGGGCAAAGGCGCCCGCCACAGCAGCGCGGCCAAGATGAGCGCCGAGGCCGCCTGCCTGGCCATCACCGTCTCACAGGATGGTCCTATCACCCTCTATGAGTCCGGCCGGCGGGTGCTGTCGCTGTAATCCAAAAAGTTGTGGCTCATATACCAGACGCATTTTAAAATTTCCGTAGCTGACCCATCCCTATGCGTCAGCGGACGGCATGGGGATGCCGTCCTACGGAAATTTTAGCGTGCGCTTAGTATCAAAAGTAGGGGCGCAAGGCCTTGCACCCCTACTATGCACTCATATTTTACATAAGCCAAAGTTGTTACGGAAAATGACTCACAATCGCTCCATCGCCTACTTTATCTCACCGCACGGTTTTGGGCACGCGGCCCGGGCTGCGGCCGTGATGGCCGCAATCCACCAACTCAGCCCGACCATTCGCTTTGAAATCTTTACCCGGGTGCCAGAGTGGTTCTTTGCCGACTCGCTGACTGCCCCCTTTGGCTACCATGCCCTGCTCACCGATATCGGCCTGGCGCAGCAAAACTCGCTGATCGAAGATTTGCCTGAGACCATCCGCCGCCTTGATGATTTTCTCCCCTTTGAACCAACCCGGCTCCAACATTTAGCCCGTCAACTCAGGCAACTGAAGTGCGCCTTGGTCATCTGCGATATTGCGCCGCTGGGCATTGCCGTGGCCCAAGCCGCCCAAATTCCAAGCGTGCTCATCGAGAATTTTACCTGGGATTGGATTTATCAGGCTTATTTGCCTGATGAACCTAAACTCGAACCACACCTCAGCTACCTGCAATCACTTTTTCGCGCCGCCGATTATCATATCCAAACCGAACCGATTTGCCAACCGAGTCCGGCCGCGGCGCTAACCACGGGCCCCATTAGCCGCCAGGTCAGGACCCCGGCTGAACAGCTTCAGGCCAAATTGGGGTTGCCGTCTCCAGCCAAAATGGTCTTATTGACGATGGGTGGTGTTGGCTGGGATTACACCTCTCTAGACCAGTTGGCAAATCACCCCGAAGTTCACTTTGTTATTCCGGGCGGCAGCCAACAGTTGGAACGGCGACGCAACCTGGTGCTGCTGCCCAACCACACCAGCTTCTTTCATCCTGATCTGATCAATGCCGCCGACGTGGTCATCGGCAAGGTCGGTTACAGCACCCTGGCTGAGGTCTACCAGGCCGGCGCGCCGTACGGTTACATTCCCCGCCCCTACTTTCGAGAGTCGGCCTTATTGGCTGGTTACATTAAGAGTCATATGTACGGCCTGGCCATTGCCGGAAGCGAGTTTGCCGATGGTAGTTGGCTGGCCCGGCTGCCCGCGCTGCTGGCTATGCCCCGCATCAATCGCCCGACCACCGGTGGGGCCGAGCAAGTCGCCCGCTTTATCCTCGAACGCATCCTGGTTGAACCTGAGTAAATGTTCATCTGTTCATAATTGAACATTTGACATGCCCCCCCAACTGTGCTAAGATAGGCTTGTACATCTGAACGAGGATGTTCAAATGTACAGGAGCAGTCATGGCGCCTAGTGACGATAAAAGGAAATTATTGTACAAATTAGCCAAAGCCTATTACGAGGACAACCTGACCCAGGGAGAAATCGGCAAACGGTTTGGCCTGTCGCGGATCAAGGTTTCTCGTTTGCTCCAACAGGCCCGGGATGAACGGGTGGTGCAAATCTCGATTGTTCCTCCCCAAGATTCCAACGCAGACCTCGAAAGAAAATTGGAAACCCACTACGGACTGGATGAGGCTGTTATTGTCACCCCCGCCAGTTACGACAAAACGATTATTCTACAAGAATTGGGCCCAGCCGGAGCCGAATGCTTGTTGCGTTCGCTTCAGGGGAACGAGATTGTGACCATTAGCTGGGGGACAACCCTGCAGACCGTTGTGGAGGCGCTGGTCCCGCAAAACTGGCCCGATATGAAAATAGTCCAGATGTTGGGCGGTCTGGGCCGGCCAGAGTCGGAAACCTATGGGGCCGATTTAATCCACCGGATGGTCCAAACACTGGGGGCCAAACCCCGTATGATCCCATCGCCGGGCATTGTCCGTAGCCAAATGGTGCGGGATGCCCTGCTGGCCGATCCCCAGATTTCAGACACGCTGGCCCTGGCCGCTCAGGCCGACATGGCCATGGTTGGCATTGGCCGGCCAACGCCCGGCTCGGTGGTGATGGATGCCGGCATTTTGACCGATGAAGAACTGGCCGAATTGGAGGCAATGGGCGCGGTAGGCGATATTGCCCTGCGCTTCTTTGACGCCCACGGC
>CAYZHI010000235.1:0-5890 GCA_964477335.1 uncultured Caldilineaceae bacterium
GCGCTTTACTGCGCCACCGATGGCTGCGGCGTCGAGACCATTGATTTTGTAACCCGCCAGCGCCGCCCGTCGGTCAAACAGGATGTTGCCGTGATGGCTCGCGTGGCCGACTATCTCTCGTCCATCGGCTTTTATTGGCCTATGGTCAGCGCCCAAGATTTTCCGGCCATAGCCCCGCTGCACGAATTAGACGCCTCTTTCAACAACACCGTCAAGCACATCCAGTCCGAGACGGTGATGGACGAACCGATGGCCCGCTATGCCGTCGAGATGGTTACAGTTATTGCCGGGGATAGGCAGCGCCTGCGAGCGCGTCCGTTGCTGTCGTTGTTGGCCTGCACCATTGCGCCGCTGGCCCAGGATGAGGGCGGGATGGAATCGGCCCTGGTCTTTGCTGAGGCCGGCTTGCCGGTCGGTTTTATGTCAATGGCGAACGCCGGCTCAACCGCCCCGGCGACCCTGGCCGGAACCATAGTCGCCGCCGACGCCGAAATTGTGGCTGCGCTGGTTCTGATCCAACTGGCCTATCCCGGCGCGCCGCTCTTTTACTCGCTGATGCCGGGGATTATGCACCCTCGCACGGGCGCTTACCTGGCCACGCCCTGGGAAGGGGAACTATTATACGCGGTGGGAGTTGAGCTGGCCCATATGTGGGGTGTGCCCACCCTGGCCGGAGTTTTTGGCACGGATGGTCAATCGCCCGGTTGGCAGTCGGCGGCTGAGGCCGCCGCAGCCCTTTTGCTGTGCGCTCTGTGTGGGGCCGAAACCGGCAGCGGACTCGGCCTGGTTGAATCTTGCACCCTGCTCTATCCCGAAGCGGTGATTCTGGATACGGATATCTATCACCGCGTCCGCATCGACGCGGCCGGACTCGACGCCGGCCGGGAGGCGCTGGCCCTGGATATCATCAAGGCGGTGGGCCCCCGCGGTCATTACCTGCGCCAAAAGCATACCCGCGAGCATATGCGCCGGCGCCAGTTCTCGCCGTTGGTCGCTCAGCCCGATCCCGCCGGCGGCTACCGCGATCCCGGCGACGTAGCTCGCGAAAAATTGGCCTGGATTCTGGAACATCACCAGCCGGAACCGCTGGCCGAATCCCAACAGGCCGAATTGAGCCGTATCTTGCAAGCGGCCGAACGGGAATTCGGCTAACCTGACCGCCGACCAACGATCGCTGACCGCCGCAAAGATAGGGTAGGCAATTTGTTTCGGCGGTCGGCCGTCAGTGGTCGGCGGTCACCACGTTCATTTGAGGTGATAAATGAGCAGTTACAAATATCCACTAAAGTACACAGCAAGGCAAAGAGTAGCGTATGCGAACATTTATGCAAGTTCTGTCAGCAGACGAAAAAGTTCAGGTGCATGAGCGCAGCCTCAACATCCTGGCCAAAACCGGCGTACGAGTTGACACGGCCAAAGGACGGCAGTTCCTCAAAGAAGCTGGGGCAGAGGTGGACGAGAACACCAATATCGTCCGCTTGCCGCGGTCGCTGGTGGGGGAGTGCCTGCGCCTGGCCCCAAAGCAGTTCAGCCTGGGGGCGCGCCGGCCCGGCGGCGATCTACACCTGAATGCCGGCGCAGATTCTGTGCTACTGGTTGACGGCGAGGCGATCTATGTCCTTGATCTGGAGACCGGGGTGCGCCGGCCCGGCACGTTCGATGATTGGCTGAAAGCAACCCGGTTGATCGATGCTCTGGATGAGATCGGCGTCTATTGGACGATGGTCGAAGGCAGCCAGGGCAGCGGCAGCCAGGCCGATATGGTGAAATATTGGCGCAATCTCTTCAGCAACTTCTCCAAACACGTGCAGGATACCATCACCAGCGCCGAACAGGCGCCGTGGTTACTGGAAGTGTTGCAAGTTATCTTTGGCGACCGGGAGACCATCCGGCGGCAACATCCCCTCTCTTTCGTCCTGTGCCCCCAATCGCCGCTGATTATTGACGAGTTGTACACCGATGCTTACCTGGCCCTGGCTGGCTGGGATATTCCGGTGGCGATAATGCCTATGCCCTTGATGGGCGGAACTGCCCCCGGCAGTTTGATATCGACGGTAGTCCTGGGCAACTGTGAAGTCCTGGCAATGTTATGTCTACTCCAGGCCGCGGCACCGGGTACACCCGTCATCTACGCCCCGGCCCTGGCAATTATGGACCCTCGGTCGGCCCAATACAGCGGCGGCGCAATTGAGTCAGGTTTGTTGGGGGCAGCCGCCACCGAGATGGGCCGTTTTTATAACTTGCCGGTAGAAGCCTCGGGCATGGGGACGGATCGCCATAATCCCAGCATCCAGACCGGCTACCAACGGGCGATGAATGGCCTGTTGCCGGTGCTGGCATGGCCCGATATCTTGCTCGGTCCCGGCTTACTGGGGGGTTCGATGATCCTGTGCCTGGAAGAATTGATCATTGACGTTGAGATTTTCAGACTGTCGGTCCAGGCCCAATATGGCATTGCCACCGACGCCGATAAATGGCTGGATGATGTCATCAGTCGCGTTGGGCCAGGCGGCCATTTCTTACTTGAAAAATCCACCCTGGCCGGCATTCAGGCTGAGGAGTGGTACATCAGCCGGCTTGGACACAAATCGGTTGAGAAGGGCGACGGCGCCGCTAAACTTCCCCTGGTTGAAGAAGCGCGGCAAAAAGTACAAGAAATTCTGGCCACACACCAACCCCTGCCGCTGCCGGCGGAAGTCGACCGGGAATTGGCCCGCATCGAGAAATATGCTCAGGCCAGTTCGTAAGCCAAGCAATTTGCCTATCAACGAAAGTTTAGGGAACGCCGGTTTGGAGACCGGCGTTTTTTCATTGACCTGCCTTTGAGTTAAAATATCTTCCTACCCATAGTGGTTCTTTTGGATTTCATAGAGTAATGAGATCAAATCCGTAAAACGTGATGCGTGAATTTACGTTTCACGTTTTACGACGTCAAGCTGCTGCTCTCATTGAACCCCTAATATCTTGTGAGGAAAACCTATGTCTAATTTTTTACAAGCCCAAAAAACCATCATCGGTATGATCCACGTCGAGGCGCTGCCGGGGACGCCAAAATTCAGCGCGGCTATGCCGGAAATTATCGCCAAAGCCAAAGCCGAGGCCCAACTTTACCGGCAAGCCGGCATCGACGTGCTGATGATCGAGAATATGCACGATGCGCCGTTTGACCGCCACGCCGGGCCGGAAATCACCGCGGCGATGGCTGTGATCGGCTACGAAGTCAAGCAGGCCACCGGCCTGCGCTGCGGCGTGCAGATTCTGGCCGCGGCCAACAAAGAAGCCCTGGCCGCGGCCCAGGCCGCGGGGCTGGACTTTATCCGGGCGGAAGGTTTTGTCTTTGGCCACGTAGCCGACGAGGGCTACATCGATGGCTGCGCCGCCGAACTGCTGCGGTATCGCCGCCGCATCGGCGCGGACGATATCCTGATTCTGACCGACATCAAAAAGAAGCACTCTTCCCACGCCATCACCGCCGACGTGAATATTGTCGAAACGGCCCACGCCGCCGAATTTTTCTTGTCTGATGGGGTGATCGTGACCGGCGTCTCCACCGGGACGCCGGCCGACCTGGCCGAAGTGGAACAAGTCAAAGCCGCGGTCAAAATCCCGGTGCTGGTTGGTTCCGGGGTTACTCTGCAAAATGTTGAGCGCTACCTGGCCATGGCCGACGCCCTGATTATCGGCTCTTATTTCAAATACAACGGCCATTGGGCCGAAGGCGTTGATCCGGCGCGGGTGAGCGCTTTTATGGCTAAGGTCAACAGCTTGCGCTAACCATCCATCCTCCCCTCTACCCCCAAAAATTGCTCCTCCCACAACCGGGCCATTACCTGGGCCAACCTTTCCCCCAAAACGGCATTCACCACCGCCCCAAAGGGCCGGGGCGCGGGCGGTACGGTTACCACCGCCGCCGGATCGACCCCCTGCACCGCTGGCAGCGCCTCATGACCCGCCGGCGTCACCAGCATTACCGGGGCGCGCCGGGTCCGGTAGACCTGCGTATCCACCAGCGCCGTCGATTGGAATAACGGATCGGTGGCCAGAATGATGACAAGGGCATCGCGGTCCGCACCCGGGCCGCCCACCGCGGCCAGCGGCCCGTGCCAGGCCGAGTCGGTGTAGAGCGCCTCGGCCATAAAACCCCGCTCCCGCAGCGACCGGGCCAGGCTGGTCGCGGCGGCGTAATCCTGCCCCCCGCCGATAATCTGCACCTTATCGTAGCCGGCGGCCACATAGGGCCGCAAAACTGTCTCCAGTTGGCGCTCCAATTCAGCCTCGGTCAACATTTTGGCGATAATCAGCGGCAGTTGGGCCAGCCCACTTTCCCAATGGGCAGTGTCAACATCCTGCCGGCGGGCCAGCCGGACGGCCAATCCAATTAGATAAACCGCAGTCAGCAGTTCCAACTGCAACGGCGACAGATCGGCCGGGAAGGCCACGGTCTGCGGGCCGCGGCTGGCAAGAAAAGCCCCGGCTCGAATGAACCGTAACGCGGTCGTACCGGCTAAATTGGCCGGCAGGTCGCGGCTGAAGCGGCGATAGACGGTCACATCCAGCCCTAACAGCATTTGCCAGGCGGCCTCAGCCATGCAAGCCCCCACCTCCATCGCTTCAGTATCGGTGATGACGGCCAGGCGTCGTTCCGGTAGGCGGGCCAGGGCCTGCGGCAATGATTCGGAGATGACCGCCAGGGCCGCGCGCAACGCCACGGTCGCTTGCAAGGCCGCGATGCTGGACTGAACCGTTTGAGCCAATTCAGACCGGGCAAAATCGGCCAGGGTCACCTGGGGAAACTCCTGCCGGGCCTCGATCTCGGCCCGCGGCTCGGCCGCGGTGGTGGTGACCGATTTGGCCAGGTTGCGAGGACGGTCGATCTCGGCCGGCGACAGGCCGCGGCTGTAGGCCAGCGCCACGGCCAGGTCAAAGTAAAACGGCGCGTCGACCAACGGCTGCAGGAGTTCTGAAACCTGGGGCGACACAAAGGCTTCAACCCCCGGCAACGCCTGCCAGGCGGCGGCATGAGCTGGCGACGTGGTATGGATCAGGCAGAAAATGCCCAGCGAATTGAGATAATTCACCACCATGCTCGCCTCCTGCTGCCGCGCCGGCGTGGCGGCGTTGATAATAAACAAGATTCGCTGCGAGTCCCGGCTCACAATGGCGCTGCGCTCGATCAAGGCCCGCAAGCTGGCCGCGTGAAAGTCCACCGTGGTCGCTAAAACCTGGGCCAACTCCTCAATTTTTAGCTCACCCTCCAGGTCAACCGGGCTGCTGCCGACCACTACCACCTTGTTGAACTGGCGGCAGCGCTGCGCCACCTCCCGGAGCCGTTCCCGCCGGGCTTCATCTTCAATGACCGCTCTGACGTGCTGCGGCACAATCAAAGTCAGCTCATCCCGGCAGCGGGCCAAAGTTTCGGACGAGCTGCGGCGGCTCATGCCGGCCAATTGCAGCGCCAACAGACACAAGGTGTAGAGAACGGCCTGGTAGCCCTTCACCGTCGCCACCGAGACCTCCATCCCGGAGCGAACATCCAGCGCGCCGCCGCTGGCCGCGGTCCGTCGCCCCAGGTCGCTCTGCGGCCGGCCGGTTATGGCCAGCCGCATCAGGCCGAGTTCGGCCAGTAGATGGTCAACTTTGAGTAGCGAGTCGTTGGTGCCGGACCAGGAGATTTCGATGGCCAGGTCGCCGGCCGGATCGAGCATTGGCCCAAGATTCAGCAGTTCGACCGGGCGATAAACGATGACCGGCAGCCCCGGCAGCAATTCCCGGCAGAGGGAGGCGGCCGCCTGGGCGTCTCGCCAGGAACTGCCCTCGCCGATGAAGAGCAGTCGCCGCAGCCGCTTCAAATTTGGGCCAAAGTGCTGGCGTAGCCGGCTCACGTTCAGAC
>CAYZHI010000236.1:0-5885 GCA_964477335.1 uncultured Caldilineaceae bacterium
GGTCATCTTCTCCGTAGCTTTGGCAAAATCCCCCTCTTTTTGAAAACGAAGCGCCTCCATTGTCAGCCGGCGGGCTGAAACCGGTTCAGTGGCGCAGTCCCGGCAGAGCCGGCAATAGTCAGAGATGGCCTGGCACAACTCCCACTTATCGGCATGTCCCAGTAAAAAGACCACGTGATTGGGGTGGTCGATGTCTGACAGGCAATCGGGGCAGTTAGCGTGGGCAAAAAAATGGTTGCCGCACTGCAATTGAGATACAATTGGCCCAAAGTTGCTCAGCGCCAAAAAGCAGAGGTTACATGGCCCGGAAATCTTGAGGCGCATCCCTTCGATCTGAAACTCATCCGTCAAACTGATGCTGGCCCGGCAATTGCCAATGATCTCAACCGGTTTGACCTTGATCGTCTTCATCGCTTACCACCTCCTCATCTGTCGTCACTACCAGACCTGCCGCTGACCTACGACAGGTAAGCTCCAAGCACCGGCCGCGGATCGATCAGGTTCTTGTTCAGCGCCGCCTTTTTCTCACCCAGGCCAAAAGCCAGCGCCATCAACTGGGTTAGATAAAGTACAGGCATCTTAAAATCCAGCTTCATCTGGCTCTGGCGGGCATCAAGGTTAACGTGGCACAGCGGACAGACAGCAGCCACAGCCTCGGCCCCGCAGTCATAGGCATTGCGGAGAATCTTTGCCGTCAGTTCCAGCGCCAGCGGCGTTTGGGTCAAGCTCAGGGCGCCGCCACAACAATCCGTCTTATAGGACCAGTCAACCGGCTCCGCGCCGAGCGCCCGCAGCACCTCGTCCATTTTGGTGGGATATTCAGGATGCTCGGCCTGGGTCATTTGGGGCGGGCGGGTGACCAGGCAACCGTAATAACAGGCCACCTTTAAACCTTTGAGCGGTTGTTGCACCGCAGCCTCGATTTTGGCCAGTCCGGCCCGGTCGACCAGGGTATCGACCAGATGTTGGACTTCAACCGTACCCCGGTAGGCGTAACCGATTTCAGACTCAACCTCATGAGCCATCACCGGATCATTGGCTACGGTATAGGCAGCCGCCTTCATCCGGGCAAAGCAGGCGCTGCACGGAGCCGTGACCGTATCCAGTCCCATCTGCTCCACGGTGGCCAGGGTTCGCATAGGCAACACCGTGGCTAGAGTATGGTCGCTGGAGTGAGCCGGGCTGGAGCCGCAACAAACCCAGCCGGGCGGCTCAATTAAATCAAGCTCAAGCTGTTCAGCCACAGCCCGCACGGTGTGATCATATTCGGCCGCGGTTGAGTGGAGCGAGCAGCCGGGATAATAGGCGATGGCGCCATTTCGTTTTTCTGCCGGCTTGACTTTTTTGGGCGGCCGGGTTAAGCCCGGAATGAATTTGAGCTTGTTCCGCCTGATCATATCGACGCCCATGCCCATATCTTTGAACAGTTGGCCCGTCCACAAATTCATACCGCCCATCAGTCCCAACTCGTACAGCCGCCCCAACAGGCCGATGTCGGCCAGGAACAAGCGGCTGAACTTATCGACCTCGGGAATGGCCGGCGGGAGTCCCTGCTTTTTGGACTCGATGCGCAGGGCGTCCATAATCCCGGCGATGTCTAACCCTTGCGGGCAGCGCGTGGTACAGGTTTGGCAAGAGGCGCACAGCCAGATCGTTTTCGACTCCAGGACGCGCTGGTCGCCCAATTGGACCGCCCGCATTACTTGATTGGGCAGCAAATCCATGTGCTCGGCCAGTGGACAACCGCTGCTACATTTGACACATTGGTAGCACAGAAAAGCATTTTGTCCCGTGGCTTGCTGAATAGTCTGGGCCAGATTTGGGTGGGTAGTTGGCATTATGTCGGTCATACGACGCTCCTTCATCAATGGAGATTGAAGATTAGAGATTGAAGATTAGAGATTAGAGATTGGAGATTGGAGATTGTAAGGTTTTCTCCTAATCTCCTAATCTCCTAATCTCCTAATCTCCTAACCTCGCCTTCACTACCGGACACTTTCAAAATTCGCCACGGTGTTCCACCAACGGCAACAGCATCAGGACCATATCGCGGGTGGAACTGTCGGGCAGGGTGAAATAGTCGGGTAACGTGCATTGCCGCTTGAAGCCCAACTCCTCAAAGGCTTTGACCACCGGCCCCTGGTCGGTGACCACTCTGGCGATGAGTTGGTGTAGCCCCACGCTGCGGCCGATGTCGATCAGGGCCTGCAACATGCGCATCCCCAGGCCGCGACGACGCACCTCAGGCGACAGATAGATGCGCAACTCGCCCTGATGCCGGTGCGCCCCTTTGCGGAAATGCAGGGTGGCGTCACCCACCAGGCGATCGTTGAGTACAGCCACCAGTGGAAAAACCTTGCTGTAATCCAGATGATCGGCCCAGCCGGCCACCAGTTCCCGATTGGTCACATCATCAACCAGATAGCGGCGGTCTTCTTCCGAGCTCCGGCTAAACAGATCGACCAGCGCGGCTCGATCGCCGGCCACTAATGGCCGTAACAGCACCCGGCTACCGTCGGGCAGGGTCACCAAATTTCGATAATTGGCCAGTTGATTGTTCATTGATCCGAGACTCCTTGGCTCAACCCCTAGTGACCATTGTGGCCGTTAACTGTTGGCCTCGGCAGCAAGCCGGCGCCTTCAACAATAGGTCGCACCGCCTCTTCCCACTCGATAGCCATGATGTGGATGCCGGCGACGCCTTCGATCTCCCTGATCTGCTGGATCTGCTCGATGCACAACTCGATGCCGCGCTGCCGCCAGGCTTTGCCCCGGGCCGCCTTTTCCTCGGCTGGGATACCCTCAATCGCCTTGACCATCTCGTCAACGTAATAATCATCGACAATCATGCCGGGCACCTTGTCGCGCATATATTTGGCTGCGCCACTGCTCTTGAGCGGTCCAACGCCGGCCAGAATAGCCACCTTTTCATGCAGCCCCATATCGACCACTCTTTTCATGAATTCCTTGAAGCGGGGGATATCGTAAATGAGCTGGGTCTGGATGAAATTGGCCCCGGCTGCCACTTTCTTGGCCAGTCGATAAGGCCGAAATTCAAACGGGTCGCCAAAGGGGTTGGACGCCGCGCCGACAAACAAGGGCGGCCCGCCGCCGATAATCTCATCGCCGCATTGGAAGATGCCCTCATCGCGCATCCGGCTGACCATCTGCACCAACTGGATGCTGTCAACATCGTGAACGTTCTTGGCCGTAGGATGATTGCCAAAGACCTGGTGGTCACCCGACAGGCACAGTACGTTGCGGATACCCAGGGCAGCTGCGCCCAGCAAGTCGGCCTGAATCCCCAGCCGATTCCGGTCGCGGCAAGTCATCTGGATGATCGGCTCCAGCCCCATTTCTACCAGAATACGCCCGGCGGCGATGCTGGACATGCGCACGATGGCGGTCTGATTGTCGGTCAGGTTGACCGCGTCGACATTGCCTTTCAGTAACTCACCCTTCTCTTCGATGACTGCCCGCTGCCAACCTTTGGGTGGGCCAAGTTCACCAGTAACGACAAAGTGACCGGCCCGGATGAGCTTTTCCAGATTGCTGCCAACTTTGTAGCCGTTGGAAGAAATTGTGTCCATTGCTTATTCCCCTTCACTCCTGATAATCGTCCGGCAGGCGCAAATCGTCGCGGATGATCCGCCGGGGGCCGCCATCGCGGCTGGTCGACCAATCTTTGGGCGGCAGGATTTGCAGTAATTGATCCTGCATACCGAGGGCGGTCATTCGCTCCCAGATCAGTTGCCAGGCGCACGGCACTTCGGGATTGATTTCACATTCCCCGGCCTGCGAGCCGCCGCACGGCCCATTGAGTAACTGCTTGGAGCAGCGCGCAATCGGACAAATACCGCCGGTCAAATGTAAAATGCAGTTGCCGCAAGCCTGGCAGCGTTCCTCCCACACGCCTTGTTCCACCGGCAGCCCCAGGAATGAGGTATTCAGCCCCGGCACCACCCGCTTGGTGGGGAAACGCTCGGCCAGCGTCTGCACGCCAATGCCGCAACCCAGCGACAGCACCAGATCATAATTGTCTAGCTGCGCCGCCAACGGCTCGATGTACTCCCACTCGCACTGGCGCTGTACAGTGACCTCGTCGATCATTTTGCCGTTGCCGTCAAGTTTGGTGGCCATCCGCAGGGCTGAACCTAAAATAGCCACCTCTTTGGAGCCGCCGGCAAAGCAAACGGTCACACACGTGCCGCAGCCAACGATTAGCACCCGTTCTGCTGCGCTGATAAAAGATTTGATTTCATTTAACGGTTTTTGTTCTGCAACAATCATCCTGACCTCCTTAATGGCTGGGCTTGGGTTAAGTGCAAGTAACCGGCACTTAAACGTCCCAACTTAACATCCTTTTTGGAAAACCGGTTCTTCATTAATAACCATAAGCGCCGGTCACTTTTGCTTCGTCCCAACAGTTTTCTTACTCAAGGGTGACGGTCCCACCTGTTGGATTTGGGCGGTCATCTCGGCAGCATACTGGGCAAACTGCGGCCCCATCGCCGAGGAGACGTTGAACATTCTGACCCGTTCCTGTTCCAGGCCGATTTGAGTCAACAGCTTCTGAATTGCTTCCACCCGCCGCCGGGCGTTGAGATTACCTGCCAGGTAATGACAATCGCCGGGCAGTCAGCCGGCCGCCATTACCCCGTCGACGCCCCGCTCAAAGGCGTGCAGCACCTCGACAATATCGAGCCGGCCCGTGCAGGGCACCTCAACTATTTTGATATTGGGCGGATATTGCATCCGCAACGAGCCGGCCAGGTCCGCCGCTGTGTAAGCGCAATGACGGCAGCAAAACGCCACAATCTCAGGTGAAAAGTCGGTAGGAGTCATTCGGTTATCCTTTCTTCTATGCCTGATTCAGTCATATCTGTAGCAAGTGGCAGGTAACAGGTTGCAGGTGGCAAGTAGCAGGTTACAGGTTGCAGGTGGTGTGGTTGAACCATTCGCCATTCGCTATTCGCCATTCGCCATTCGTTCCACGCTCCTCGCCCCACGCTTCCCGCCTCACGCCGCAAACATCGCCTCCAATTTGGCTTCCACCTGCGTATCCCGATAGTGCATCAACTGGATGGCCCGGGCCGGACACTCGGTCACGCAGATGCCGCAGCCCTGGCACTGGGCCGGCTCGATAAAGGCGGCCCCGGCAATATCACCCACGCCGGTCAGGTCGATCTTGATCTGTGGCACGCCAAAGGGGCAGAAGCGCACACAGGTGAGACAGCCCACACATGCCGCCGGATTGACCTGAGCCACCACCCCGCCGACTTTGAGCCGGTCCTGAGTCAGGATGATAGCGGCGCGGGCCGCCGCGGCCTGGGCCTGGGTAATGGTCTCATCCAGCAGTTTGGGGTAGTGGGCTGCCCCGGCCAGGTAGAGACCTTCGGTGGAAAAGTCAACCGGGCGCAGCTTAACATGGGCTTCCATCAGCCAGCCATCCAGGTCGACGCCAACCTTAAGCCGGTTGGCCAGCTCGGCCGCGCCGTCGGCCGGCACCATCGGCATACTCAGCACCACTAAGTCGGGCTTGAGCACCATTTCCTGACCCAACGCTGGCTCCATCACTCGAACTTCAAGCGAGTTGGCGGACACCTGAACGTGGGGCTTCTGGGCTAACTGATAAGGGATAAAGATGACCCCGCGCCGGCGCGCTTCGGTGTAGAGACGCTCTTTGAAACCATAGGTGCGGATATCCTGGTACAGCACCGTCACCTGGGCCGCAGGGTTCAGTTCCTTCAATTTCAAGGCGTTTTTCAAGGCAATGGTGCAACAGGTGCGGCTGCAATATTGTTCGGCCGGGCCGATGCATTGCACCATGACGACGTTGGAAGGATGAAGGCTGAGGGCTGAGGGCTGAATTGTTTCGCTTGCCG
>CAYZHI010000237.1:0-5874 GCA_964477335.1 uncultured Caldilineaceae bacterium
ACATAAATTATGCTTTTCTGCCAAAATCTGTCATCATTTCTGCGGAGTTTTCAGCATCCTTCATCATTCAAATGGCCCAGAATAGCCTCCAACCCTAGCAGATAACTCCGCCAGCCAAAGCCGCTGATCTGGCCCACACAAACCGCCGCCAGCAAACTCTTGTGCCGGAACTCTTCGCGGGCATAAACATTGCTGAGGTGGACTTCCACCACCGGCAGTCCGGTCCCGGCAATGGCGTCGCGCAGAGCCACAGACGTGTGAGTGTACGCCCCCGGATTAAAGACCACCCCGTCGGCCCAGTGGCGGGCTTCGTGCAGGGCATCGACCAGCGCGCCTTCGTGGTTCGACTGGAACGGGCGGACTTCCACGCCTTGCTCAGCGCCGCGGGTTACAAGTCGCTGGTTGATGTCAGCCAGCGTCATCGAGCCGTAGACCCCCGGCTCGCGCGTGCCAAGTAGATTCAGGTTTGGTCCGTGTAGGAGCAGAATTGCCGTCATAAATTTTCACCTGTTATGGCGTGAAACGTGGAGCGTGAAGCCTAGAGCGTGGAGCAAAAAATACGCTCCCCGCTTTCCGCTCCCCGCTTTCCGCTCAACGTCTCGATTACTGTCGCGTGAAGAAGCCCATTACTCGCCACCACCCCCTGATTACCAGCCATCTTGGGACCGGAGGCAAAATCAAGCGGCCGGCCGAACATGTCGGTCACCCGGCCGCCGGCTTCCTCGACAATCAGCGCCCCGGCGGCGTGATCCCAAATATTCTCCCGGTAATCCGGCGACTTGGGCGAGGGCAGGCGCAGGTAGAGCAGGGCGTCGCCGCGCGCCACCGCGCCGTATTTGGCCTGGCTGTCCATCCGCAGCGCGGGCCGGCTGATCCCGACCGCCTGAGCTACCGCTTGCTGCAAATCGTGGTGACCGTGGCCCGACTCGACGCTCTCGACAAAGCGGGCCTGGGGGTCGTTGGTCGTCCGGCTGACCTGAATTGACTCAAAAACCGGGCTGCCCAGGGCGGCCATCGCCGCGCCTTCACCCTGAACGGCCACAAATATCATCCCCGTTTCACTGCCGGGTTCGGCCAGATTCCGCAGCAGGGCCGGACAGGCCAGGGCGGCTACCTTGACCTGGCCCTCTTCGATCAAAGCCAGCGCAACGGCGTACTGGTCGTTGCGCAGAAAACCTTTGGTCCCGTCGATGGGATCCAGCGTCCAGTAGCGGTCGCTCACCGCCCCGTTGCCGGCGTCGATCCAGTTGCACACGGCCAGGGTGGTCGCGCCAGGCTGAAATCGCTGCACAAAGCGGGTCACCAGCTCCAGTTGGGCCGGGTGCTGCCGCAGATCGGCCGAGTCTTCTTCGGCCACAATCACATCCTCCGGGAAAGCGTCGCTCAGGTGTTGGCAGACCAGCGCCTGCGAGCCAAAATCGGCCACCGTGACCGGGCTGCGATCATCCTTTTCCAACGAGGTCACCACCAACTCGGTTCGGACCATCTGGCACAGCGCTGCGGCCCGGCTCACGGCGGCCATAGCCGCCTGTTTCTCGCGGTCGTAATTCATCGAATCAACCCCAACTGCAGGCCGGCCAGCATCAAACCGGCGATAGTTTTGGCATCCTCGATCTCGTGGCGCTGGATCATAGCGATGGCTTCCGCCCACGGCACGGTCAGCACTTCGATATGCTCATCGAACTCGAGCCGGTTCGGTCCGGGAGTCAGGCCGGCGGCCAGGTAGAGCTGCAAATATTCGGTCAAGATGCCCGGCGCGGTGTAAAAGGCGCCCAGCTTTTGCCAGTTGGCCGCCTGGTCGCCCGTTTCTTCCAGCAGCTCCCGCGGCGCAGCCAGGTCGGGATTCTCGCCCGCTTCCAGGGTGCCGGCCGGCAGCTCGATCACCCACGTTTCCGCCGCGGCCCGGTACTGCTTGACCAGTCGGACTTCGTTCCGGTCGGTCAGGGCCACAATCACCACGGCGCCCTTGTTGACCACAATCTCCCGGCTCACGATAGTGCCGTCGGTTAGTTTAGCCTGCCGCAAGCTTAAGTCAATCACCCGGCCTTTGAATAAGGTTTCCTCGCTCAGCACAGTTTCAGGTTTCATCGCTTACCTCGGCATACAGAAATATTGGTCGCCGCTCAAGGTCAGATATTTGCGCAGCAGGTCGACCGTCAGGCAGGCGTGAACCGGCAAAACGGCTAGCAGGTCGCCCACGTTGAACCGGTTGACGAGGTCAGCATCGGCCTGGATAATCCCGTGCTCTTGCGACAGGCTGACCACACAGGCCTGCTCAAAGGCTGGCCCCCAGCCGGCGGCGGTGAGGGGGGCCACGTAGCCAAACAGCGGGCGACCATCGGCGGCAACGATCGACTCTTTGGAGAGATGGACCGCGCCGCCGTAAATGACCAGCTTGCGCTGAGCCGGATGTTTGGCCACCACCGGGCAGGCCACCACCGCGGCGATATCGGCCTCACGGCAGGCGCCAATTTGAAGCTGCATCAAATCGTAAAAAACAAAGTTGCCCGGCCTGATCTCATCGACGCCGCTCAAATCGTCGACCATACTGCAACCGGGCGTATCGCCGCTCGATAGCTCGACTGGCTCAACGCCAACGGCGGCCAGCCTCTCCCGGATGGCTTGCAGTCTGGTCGCCGTCTCCCGGTAGATGGCTTCGATTTCCGGCTTCGACCCGGCCCGGTAGGTGTGGCCGGCGTGGGTCAACAGGCCGCGCAGGGCCAGCCGGGGCGCAGCCTGGACGCGGTGGGCCAGCGCCGCGAAACGGTCAAAATCCGACCAGACGACCCCGGTCCGGCCGTAACCGGCATCCACTTTCAGCCAGATGTCGGCAGTCGAGGCCAAATTCTGGGCCAGAAAATCCACCGTTTCCTCGGACTCGACCAGCAGGCCCAATTTGATCTGCCCGGCCAGCCGGTTGATCGAGTCGATTTCCAGAATGTTGGCCGGAAAAGCGATGGTAATATCCGACCAGCCGTGG
This sequence comes from uncultured Caldilineaceae bacterium, assembly GCA_964477335.1. Classification (GTDB taxonomy): domain Bacteria; phylum Chloroflexota; class Anaerolineae; order 4572-78; family J111; genus CAYNLK01. The sequence goes on from CAYZHI010000237.1 coordinate 2,981, forward strand.
TGGGCAAAATAAAGGGCCATCTCAACCGAGGAAACGGTGATGGCCTTGACGCCAACCTCCCGAAACCAGTCGCCAATTTGGGCCGACTGGTGGGTTTTGAAGTGGGGTCTGAAGCGGACGCCGCTGCGCCTGGCTTTCTCGGCCATCCGCTCGATATTGGCCCTGGCCCGCCGGCTATCCAGCAGCAGGGTTGGCTTTTGGATATTCAAATTTTCAATCATTCAGAATCGCTTGCACCTGCGCCGCCTCGATATTCGGAAAAATGTCAACGTCACCAATGGCGCGGGGCAGGATAAAGCGCAGGGTGTTGCCCTGCCGCTTTTTGTCGGTGAACATGGCCGCCCAAACGTCGGCGGCGGGATAAGGCGGCGGTTCGGCCGGCAACCCCACCTGTTGCAGCAAAGCGCCGATTCGATCCGCGGTCTCGGCGGAGCAATAACCCAGTCGAGCCGCCAGCCGGGCCGCGCACACCAGCCCCATCGCCACCCCCTCGCCGTGCCGGATCTCGTAATTTGAGAGTTGCTCAAAAGCATGGCCAAAGGTGTGGCCCAAGTTCAGCACCGCCCGCCGGCCCTGCTCAAACGGGTCTTGCTGCACCACCCGCACTTTCACCATAATCGCCTCTGCTAAAAGCCACGACAGGGAGTAGGAAGTAGGGACGCGAAGCGGGGAGTAGGGAAAATCATCTACTCCGCTGCCGCCTTTTTCCAACGCTTCAAATAGCGCCGGGGCGTCGATGATGCCGTGCTTGATCACTTCGGCCAGGCCGGCCCGAAATTCCGCCGGCGGCAGGGTGGCCAGCATCGTTGGATCGATGAGTACCAGCTCCGGCTGCTTGAACGCGCCGACCAGATTCTTGCCCTGGGGCAAATCGACGCCGGTTTTGCCGCCAACGCTGGAATCGACCATGGCCAGCAGGGTGGTGGGAAGCTGCACCAGCGGCACGCCGCGCAAAAAAGATGCGGCGGCGAAGCCGGCCGTGTCGCCCAACACCCCGCCGCCCAGAGCAATAACCGGGCTGCGCCGGTCCAATCTGGCCTCGATGAAGCGGTCGTACAAAGCGGCCACGGTCGCCAGGGTTTTGAACTGCTCCCCATCGGGAATATCGATCCGGGTGGGTTCAAAGCCGGCCGTCTGCAAAGTTGCCAGCAGCGGCCCGGCGTGATACTGCCCCACGATCGGGTTGGTGACCACGGCGCAGCGACCGCGGTAGCCCAAGTTGGCCAGGTAGGCGCCGGTTTGCGCCAAAACGCCGTCGGCGAGATAAATTGGATAGCTGCCGTTGGGGTGGGTGACGGTGATGGTGATGGTGTTCACGAAGTATTCTCCTGGCACAGATTGGTGAGATTAGTGGAGTGGAGGCTTCAGCCGGTTGCAGGGCTGAATTACCGGCTAAAGCCTTGACCCCTATTGTTCAATATCATTCTGACCCCTACAAAACCGTTGGTAATACCGATACTCGTTGGGGATGAATAGGTCTTGCTTGCGACGTCGGGTCCGAATTGTTTCAAGAAACTTATCCAGATGCGGCTCCAATTCAGGCCGAGATTCAAGGATATGTTGCCAGCATTCTTCTGTGAAGTAGATGGTGTTACCATAGCGCTCTTGAACACCCCATTTATTCATCAGAGTTTCTGTTTTGTCGTTAAACCTACACCTACTTTACGACATTCTAGCCAAAACAAGCCATAAGATCAATCATCCCGTATCCTACTCTTGGTCGCCTAAAGAAGAACCATAGCCGCTCTTTTCACCAGCCCCCGCTCGCCAGCCACAACAACGCCAGGCCCACCTGGCCCCGGCCCAGGAACAGCCCAAACATCAGGGCCAGGATGATCAGCAGGGCGATGATGGCCACGGCCATGCAGCCGATAACCAGCCAGACCGGGCGATTGTCGCCGGCGAGGAACGGCTGCGGAGTTGTCACCGGCGGCGAGGCCGGCCCAAGCGCCGCTGCGCCCGGTTCAATGCGCTCGATGGTGGTGGGGTCGGGGCGGCTGCTGGTAAAGAGGAAGGTCGTGTCGCCTACGGTGATTTTGTCCTGGTGGCGCAGCCGGGTGGGTTGGGCAATCTGCACCCCATTTACGTAGGTGCCGTTGGCGCTGCCCTGATCGTAAATCACATAACGGTCGTCGATGGGTTTGAGCGTGGCGTGATGGCGCGACACCTTCTGGTCGGCCACCACAATGGTGTTACCTTTTTCCCGGCCCAGGAGCACCTCGCCCCGCAGCGGAAAAGAGTGGCTAATCCGGCCTGCCACCAGCAGGGATAGATGAGCAGTCGGCGTCGACTCCTGGACGGTTAAAAAATCATCGTCGTTCTCAGAGATATAGCGTACCAAAAGCCACCCCCGCCCTCCATAGTGAAGCCCAGCGTGGGCTAATTATAGCATAAGTGGCGCTCGAAATCTATTTCGATTTGGCAAATACTACTTGACCATAATTAAAAATAGCATTATTATTATAGGTATAGGTAAACAAATTCTGGTAGGAGTCGTCACTAACCTGACGGCTTACCACCGATAGTTGAACATAGGGGGGCCCCCCGGCCTATCGGCTATTTTTTAGGAGCAAGGTTAGATTATGGAGACAGAAAGCGGGCAATCCAATAATCGGCTGTTTGTGCTGCTGGCTGTCGCCATGATCGGGCTGATCTGCATCGGGCTGATGGGGCTGGCCGGAGTAACCTATTTTACGATTAGTGGCCGGGCGCAACAGGAAGAAGTGGCCGAGCTCCCCACCCCCACGCCAATTCCGCCTACGCCAACCCTAACGGCCACGCCAACCCAAACACCCACCGAAACGCCGCCGCCCACGCCTACGGCTACTTTGGTTATTCCCGTCAACGGCGGTGATGAGACCGGCGGTGAGGTTCCCACCCTTGAAGCAACCCCT
>CAYZHI010000238.1:0-5838 GCA_964477335.1 uncultured Caldilineaceae bacterium
TTCCCAGGTATTTCCCCAGGGATAGATCAACCCCTTTGGGCCGCGGGCGGCCTTTTCCCACTCGGCCTCGGCCGGCAGGCGGTAGGGCCGGCCGGTCGCCTTGGCCAGCCAGCGGCAATAGGCCACCGCGTCAGGCCAACTGACCTGCACCACCGGGTGATCGCTTTTGGCCGTAATGTCACTCTGCGGGCCGCGGGGGTGCTGCCAGTTGGCCCCTTTGACCTTTTCTACCTCTTTACCTGTCCAAACCCAACTCCAGCCCTCTTCTTCGGCGGTGGTGCGGTAGCCGCTGGCCTTGACAAAGGCGGCAAATTGGGCGTTGGTTACCGGCGTTTTGGCGATGTAGAAGTCGGGCAAATAGAGGCGGTGTTGGGGCTGCTCATCATCTTGGGCGTTCTTGTCCTTTTCAGGGTCGCTGCCCATAAGGAACTCGCCGGCGGGGATGAGGATCAGCTCCGGCTCGAAGGGTTGGCGGGGGGACCCCTCCCCCAGCCCCTTCCCGTATCGGGGAGGGGAGTTTACCTCCTCTTTGCGTCCAGTTTGGGAACGGGGAGAAAGCGGAGGGGAGAAAATTTTTTCCAGCACGCCGATCAAATGGTCCACGTCGGCGTGAAAGCGGCTGTGGCGCAGTTCCACGGCGTTGCGCCGGGCCAGCCGGGCCAGGTCGGCCGGCAGGTCGGCGGAGCGGGGCATAGCCGCCCCATCGACCAGGACCGGAATGACCCGGATGTTCCGCTCCAGGGCGGCCTTGATTTCCAGCCGGACAAAATCTTCGGGGTTGTCAAGCCGGCGCTGGCCGGCGGCGTCGGCCGCGCTCAGCCAATGGCGGCCAAGCAGGGCAATCAGCACTTCGCACGAACCAACGGCCTGCTCGATGACCTCGACGAAATCGAGGCCCGGCTCGATGGTATCGATATCCATAAAAATCTGGTCGCGGCCAAAACGGTCGCTGAGGCGGTCGAACAGGCGGCCGGCGTAACCGGCGCTGTCGTCGCGGCGGTAGCTGATGAAGATACGGGTCACCGGGCTGCTCCTGAGGTTACTCCGTCCATGTTACAACAAGTCGAGCCAAAAGCCAAGTCGAGATTAGACCTTAAAGGTCTCAGAACCAGACTGAAAAGCATGTCATTTCGAGGCCGAAGGCCGAGAAATCCCTGAAGCCGAACTCTAAAATGTTACTTATTAGGGATTTCTCGCCGCCTAGCGGCTCGAAATGACATGATCGCTTCGCAGAAACTTTTAGGGTTTGACCTGAAAGAACATTTTCGTAACCTTCTTTCATTTCGCCGCGGTCGTGTTTCAAAACTCCTCGCCAAAAAACATCTTGTCGCTGAACTAAAATTATGCTATACTGCGTTCTTCAAAAAAGCCCACCCTTTGTAATTTGATGATGGAGGAGAACCTATGCAACGAGTCTATCTAACCCTGGTGGTCCTGGTCGCCGTCCTGGCCCTGGCGGCGGCCCAATGCGCCCCGGCGCCGGCCCCGGCGCAACCGGAGGCGGGCGCCCCGGCGGCGGAACAGCCAGCGGCCGAAGCCCCGGCGGCGGAAACGGTCGAGTTCAACATCGCCACCCAGCCCTGGATTGGCTACGGCCCGTGGTACATTGCCCAGGAAAAAGGTTTCTTTGACCAGCGCGGCCTGAAGGTGAACCTGGTCGAATTTACTACCGACCAGGACCTCAATTCCGGCCTGGCCGCCGGCAAGTTCGACGGGGCCAACATCGCCACCCACACCTCGATTATTCTGCGCGAGGCCGGGGTGGATGTGAAAGCGGTCCTGCTGATGGACGCCTCGTTTCAGGCGGACGCCATGATTGCCGGCGAAGGCATCAACACTATTGCCGACCTGAAAGGTAAGAAAGTCGCCTTTGAGGAAGGCACCACCAGCGATATCTTGCTCACCTACGCCCTCAGTCAAAACGGCATGACCAAAGCCGATATCATCCCGGTGCCAATGCCGGCCGCCGACGCCGGCGCGGCCGCCATCGCCGGGCAGGTCGATGCGGCGGTGACCTACGAGCCGTATATCTCGGCGGCGTTAGGGCAGGGCAACGGCTACCGCATCATCTACAGCGCCGCCGAAAAGCCCGGCCTGATCAGCGACGTCTTCGTCTTCCCGGCCAAAGTGCTGGCCGAAAAACCGGAGGCGGTCAAAGCGATGCTGCTGGCCTGGCAAGACGCCTATGATTTCTTGCAAGCTAACCCCGACGAAGGCCAGCAGATCATCGCCGCCGCCGTCGGCAGCGACCTGGAGGAGTTCAAAACGGCCTGGCAGGGCGTCAAGCTGTACGACCTGGCCGAAAACAAAAGTTTGCTGGGTGGGCAGGTTCAGGAAACTTACCAGCAAATCGGCGAAGTATTGGTTGCTTCCGGCGGGGCCAAAGCGGTACCCGATCCCAAAGAGGTGTTCGACGCCTCTTTCTTGCCCTAACTTTTGGGCCAACGCCTGCCGAGTTTAACTGGACGTGAAACGTGAAACGTAATGGATGAATTTACGTTTCACGTTTTACGTTTTTCGCTTGACGTTTTGCCACAAGGATTTGATTATGTCACTACTCCCGCTGCGTGAAGATATCCCCCGCCGTTACTATCTGATGGCGGCTGTGACGCTCCCGATTCTGCTCTTGATCGTTTGGAGTGTGGCGACCTACGGCAACCTGATTGATCCCATTTTTCTACCGCCCCCCACGGCCATTTTACAGGCAGCTGCTGAGACCATTCAGGATGGCAGCCTGTGGGCCGACATCAAGGCCAGCGTCTACCGCATCACCGTCGGCTGGCTGATTTCAACGCTCTTTGCCGTGCCGATCGGTATTCTGATGGGTAACTTCAAGCTGTTGGAGGGCGTTTTTGAACCGCCCGTCGACCTGATCCGCTACATGCCGGCGGTGGCCTTTGTGCCGCTCACCATTTTGTGGTTTGGCGTAGACGATAGCCAGAAATTCGTCATCCTCTTCATCGGCACTTTCTTTCAGGAAGTGCTGATGATCGCCGATAATGTCAAAGGTGTGCCCAAAGATATGATTCACGTCTCCTACACCTTTGGGCTAAACAAGTGGGAAACGCTGTTCCGGGTCATCGGTCCCTATGCCGCGCCGGGGATGATGGATACTTTCCGTATCACCATCGGCTGGGCCTGGACTTACCTGGTTGTGGCCGAACTGGTGGCGGCCAACGTCGGCTTGGGGTACACCATTATGCGCTCGCAGCGCTACCTGCAAACTGAGAAGATCATTTTGGGGATTCTGGTAATTGGTCTACTGGGACTGCTTACGGATTACTCCTTCAAACTCCTCTACTATCGCCTCTTTCCCTGGGCCACCAGCGGCGAGAAATGAGGCCACGATGACCACCCAAACTGTCTCCCACCGCGTCAAACTGCGCGCCCAAGACGTGGGCAAAGTTTTTCGGGTCAAGAATGAGGAAACGGTCGCTTTAGCCGACCTGTCGCTGGAGGTTCGAACCGGCGAACTGGTCACGATTGTGGGTACGTCCGGCTGCGGCAAATCCACTTTTCTGCGGCTGGTGGCTGGCCTGACCGAGGTCAGCAGTGGGTTGATCGAGGTGGATGGCCAGCGAGTCAGCGGTCCCGGCCCTGACCGGGGGATGGTCTTCCAATCGTACACCCTTTTTCCCTGGCTGACCGCCCTGGATAACATCAAATTTGTGCTCAAAAAGCAAGCCATGAAGAAGCAACAACAGGAAGAGGTGGCCCGCCATTACCTCAATTTGGTAGGGCTGGCCGGCTTTGAAAAGGCCTATCCGGCCCAACTATCCGGTGGCATGAAACAGCGCGTGGCTATTGCCCGCGCTTTGGCGTATAATCCGGCCATCCTGTTAATGGACGAACCCTTTGGCGCGCTCGACGCTCAAACCCGCCAGTTGATGCAAGAGTTACTGCTCAAGGTTTGGGCCGAGAGCAACACCACCATCCTTTTCATTACCCACGATGTCGACGAGGCTATCTTTTTGGCCAACCGGGTTTACGTGATGACCGCCCGCCCCGGCCGGATCAAACAAGAGATTGTAGTTGACTTGCCCCGGCCACGGGATTACGAAATGGAACTGTCGGAGTCTTTTTTGACTATCAAGCGAGAGATTGCCCATCTCATTCGAGAAGAGAGTCTGCGCTCGATTGCCCTGGCGGAACGATTATGAGCAAGAGACCCCATACAAAAAAACCGCCCATCTTTGATGATGGACGGTTTTCGATTGTTATCAGAGTCATTACTCTATCGGGTCACAATCCCGGTTTTTTAGGAACTATGCCCCACAATCATGCTATAATTCCAACAAATCAGGGAAGCAACCCACAATACAACAAAATTCGCTCCCCACAAGCGCCTCAGGTAACAACTCTAATAACGATGAGATTATTAAACGTGCAGGTAGAATACGGAATACAGCTACACTAACCTGGCCAGGTCTTCGGCGGCGCGGCGCATATCCAGGAAAATCAGGCCCAGCTTGGCGTCGCCCCGGGCCAGGGCGGTCAAGACCGCCTCTTCACCAATGGACATCAAAATAACATAACCGTTATTACCCCGAATGTAAACCTGATCCAGAATACCTCGACCCAACTCGGCGGCAATTCGCTCACCCAGAGACAGCATGGCGGCGGACATAGCCGAAACCCGATCTTCCTCAACATCGGCCGGCAAAGATGAGGCCATAATCAGGCCATCAACACTCACGACGGCCGAAGCTTCGATATCGGCTGTGCCGGCCTGTAAATCTCTTAAACGAGCTATCATCTGCTCAGTTCGAGAAGCCATTGTTCGTTGTCGCTCCTTTTCACAATACTCTGCCCGGCAATCTCAGCGGACAGAATCCATCATAACACAACTAAAAGACTATGTCAACGTCCTCGATCCATTTTTACATTTGGCCCCGGACCTAAAACAACCATAGCGAGAACCTTAGAAATCAACCCAGAATTTATTCAGCATCGCAGATATCTAAGATTGTTTACCCTAGATTTGGATGATTTTTAATAGAAAGTGGTTTACAAAACCCACATTTTTGGCAATACATATAGGGACTATTTCGTTGTAACACATAACCAGGGGTGTTACAGAAGACCAGTTATTATAATGCTAGATACAACTGATTTTGGTCATTAACAGGGATATAGATGATTTTTGGGGATTTTCGGGGGTAGGGACAGGTCTTGTGCCTGCCTTAGTGCGACCACAAGGGTTCGCCCCTATATATTGGGTAGCCCAATCCTGAAGAATCAAAATGGAACACTCAAATCGCTCATGTTAAATACAAGTGCATGGTAGGGGCGCAAGGCCTTGCGCCCCTACATAATAAGCACTTGTTCTGAACATGAGCCCACTCAGATTTGGCCGGCTCGCCAGCTAAAAAAGGTTTCGACGACCTGTCGAAAGAGAGGAGCGGCTTCTTTTGAACCTTCGCCGGCATACTCAAGCACCACGGCAACAGCCACCTGAGGTTCTTCAGCCGGGGCATAGCCGGCAAACCAGGCATGAGGTTTCTCCTGCCCCGACTCAGACGTACCGGTCTTACCGGCGACCGTGTAACTAATCCCCTCGAACGCGGCCCGAGCCGTACCGCGCGCGCCGCTGACAACCGCTTCCAGGCTGCGGCGAATCAGGGTCAGATTATCGGCCGAGAGGGGCAGAGTCCCGCTCACTTCCGGTTCAATCTTCTGCTCAGAACCATCAACCGCCACAATCCGGTCAACCACATAGGGACGTAATAAGCGTCCGCCATTGCCGATTGCCGCCAACAACCGGGCAATCTGTAAGGGGGTGGCTAACATATAACCCTGCACAATCGCCGAGTTCACGGCATCGCCAGGGAACAACGG
>CAYZHI010000239.1:0-5794 GCA_964477335.1 uncultured Caldilineaceae bacterium
GGTGCGTCCAAAATTTTTGGAAACCTTCGGCAGGGGGGAATTGGGGGGTCACCCCACCACCCCCCGGTCCGCCTAAAATGTTGGACACACCCTGTCCCAAGCCTTTTCTGGTAAAATTGATAAGCTCTTGCTATAATCAGCCATTCAAACTTCTGGCAGCGCGGTAACGAGAATGAACATGATTTGTTGCTTTCGCTTGCGGTTGGTTAGTTGGACGAATAGCCAACTAGCAAACTAACCAACAAACCAACTAACCAGCTATTTTCATTGGAGGTTGAGGTTGTCACCATCACTCATTTTGATTCTGGGCGGCGCTCGCAGCGGCAAGAGCGACTACGCCGAAAAGTTGGCCGGCCAGTTGGGGCGGCGAGTGCTCTACATTGCCACCGCCGAAGCCAAGGACGACGAGATGATCGCTCGGATTGCGGCTCATCGCCAGGCCCGCCCCGCCGGTTGGAAGACGTTGGAGGCCCCCCGTCAGGTGGGCGCCGCCCTGACCACAGTGACTGAACCGGCTGATGTCTTGCTGCTCGACTGCCTGACTCTGCTGGTGTCAAACATTATCCTGGCGCTCGAGTCAGAATCGCAGGCGGCCATTGAAACGGCCGTCCACAAAGAGATTGAGGCGATCGAGACCGCCCGGCAGCAAATGGGGGCATCGTTGATCGTGGTGTCGAATGAGGTTGGGTTGGGGGTGGTGCCAGCCTATACCCTAGGCCGGCTTTACCGGGATGTGCTGGGACGGGCCAACCAGCGCCTGGCTGCCCTGGCCGACCAGGTACTATTCATGGTGGCCGGTTTACCACTGGTGGTCAAAGGTGACAACAGGCAGGGTCTACTATGAGTTTAACCGAGACACCTTTATCTGCAAAATTGACGGATGTTGGCAAAGGTAAAATGGCCAAAAGCATAGGCTATTTTGCGGCCTTCATCGGGCTGGGTCTGGCTGAGGCGGCCCTGGGTAGAACTTTGCCTGGCCTGGCTGAACACACTCGCACCGCCCTGAGTGAGATCAGCTTTCTGTTTGTGGCTCGGGCATCGGGATACTTGCTGGGCGCCCTATTAGCCGGCCGCCTGTACGACCGGCTGCCGGGTCATTTAGTGATGGCCGGGGTGCTGTTCATCATGGCGTCAATGTTGTTCCTGACTCCATTGACGCCGCTACTCTGGTTGTTGACACTGGTGCTGCTCCTGCTGGGAGTGGCCCAAAGCGCCGTGGATGTCGGCGGCAACACGTTGCTGGTTTGGGTGCACCGCCGCCAGGTGGGACCGTACATGAACGCCCTGCATTTTTTCTTTGGGGTGGGCGCTTTTCTCAGTCCGGTAATTATTGCCTGGGCCATCTCGCTGAGCGGCGATATCACCTGGGCCTATTGGCTGCTGGCCCTGTTGATTGCGCCGGTGGCAGTTTATGTAATGCTGCTGCCCAGTCCACGCTCTGAAGCAGCCGATAATGACGGTCGTAGTGGACCGGTCAACTATTATCTACTCACTTTACTGGCCCTGTTCTTCTTTTTCTTTGTCGGGGCTGAAATCAGTTTTGGCGGCTGGATCTATAGTTATAGCCTGGCAACAGGTCTGGCCGGGGAGACTATGGCCACCTACCTGAATTCGGCCTTTTGGGGGGCGCTGACCCTGGCCCGGTTACTCACCATCCCGCTGGCCATTCGCCTCCGGCCCCGCTACCTGTTGATGATCGATCTGGCCGGCTCGATCTCGAGTTTGGCGCTGATTTTGCTGTGGTCACAGTCACTCATTGCCCTATGGCTAGGCACGCTTGGCGCCGGTTTCTTTCTGGCTTCCATTTTCCCCACGACTATCTCGCTGGCCGAGCGCAATATGATGGTGACCGGTACAGTGACCAGTTGGTTTATTGTCGGGGCCAGCCTGGGGTCGATGGCGGCGCCGTGGCTCATCGGCCAGTTGTTCGAGGCGGTGGGGCCGCACGTGATGATGCTGACTATTCTGGCCGTCTTGATCCTGGCGACTGTGGTTTTTATCGTCTTGATTCGCAACCTGCCAGGTCGCCGGCCGACCGAAGCGAGGGAAAGTTAAGGTCAGGATGCTCTCCTTAAACCTGGCTCGACAATTGAAGGCGGCAGGTTTGGCCTGGACTCCGGCAAAAAATGACTTCTTTGCCGTACCCGACCGGGAGCTGGACGACCTCATTTTCGTCATCAGTGATATGACCGTTATGATCGAAGAAGTCGGCGGCCAGTTGGCCGTAACCTTTCACGGCGCGGTCGAATGGGCGCTGGACCACGTGCTGCTGGCCGAGCTGGTCTGGCTGCCGACCGAAACCCAACTGCGCGAGGCCTTGGAGCAACGGTTGATCGGCGAACCCCAGCCGGCACTGGCGCTGGTCAGTACGCCGGATGGCTATCGCTGCGAGATTCGTTACCGGAACCAGACGTTGGTTTTTGAAGGTTTTGGGGTCAGTGAGATATATGCCCTGGCTTTGCTGCACGTGCTACAAGAGGCAGGATAACGGTTACCGCAAAGGCGCGCCCGCCTAAATTACAAACGTGCCACAGCCCAGGTGCGTCTGGCGGCCCAGGTGAAGGATCGAGCCAAGTTCAAGGTAAGGCAGCAGCGAGGCCGGCATAGCCGCAAAAGTCTGTTCGCCCAGCCAACCGCCGGGCCAGCCGGGAGGCGCGACGGCCGGCTTGACCTGGCGCAGGTTGATATGATCGGCTTTGATTACCGCATCCCACAATGCCGCCTGTTCATCCGGCGAAAGCCGCTGCCAGACATCGCCGGGGGTGGTGTATTTACCGGGCGTAAGTTGAGCGACTCGCACCAACAAAGCTTCCAGCAAAAACTGCAGGGTGGGGACGGGAACTTCCGGGTCGGCTTGATCAGCTTCAACCTCAACGGACGGAGTGTTCAGGCTGCCGAATGGCGTCGGGGGCGGACGCAGATCGACCGGGGTGAGCCAGGTCAGGGTTTTATGGGAGCGGGTCACCGTTGGGGGGGGCGTGAAGGACAACCCTTCAGCCCACTGCATCGGTTGCACCCGGCAGCGGGTATCCAGCCGGCCGTCGCTGACCAGCGGCTCCCACTGGCCGCCTCGGGCCACATAAATGGCCTGAATGTCAAAGCGACCCCACAACGTGTTGGCTTGATACCAGCGGGCGTCGCTGGTGTGGCTGGCGGCTTCCATAGCCGGCAAGATCACTTCCAGAAAAAAGCTGTGGTCGGCGTGGGGACCCAGCAGTTTTAACTCCCACAGAATCGGTTCGCCTGGCCCATAATATTGCTTGCCGGGGTAGGCGAATAAAACTGTTTCCACCGGCCAGCGACTGACTGAGGGAGATTGGGCTAAGGCGTTTTGCCAGGCCCTGGCCTGACTGGTCGGCAGCCGTTCGGCGATGATTGCACCCAGCACGGCTGACAATTCGCCGGGCAAATAGGCTGGCAACCGCACCAACGCTCGATTCACCCGCCAGACGCACAGGTAGCGAATCAGGTTAATCGGTTCGATAAAACTCCACATATTCAATCAACTCATACAGCAGGTCAACCTGCGCTTTCGGCCAGCGTCGAATTTGCCAGGCGTTGAGCATATCTTTGACTTCTTGATTGATTTGCCCCAAAAAGCGCCCCCAGTAAAAATGGGCTTCGCTGTCATCTTCCAATTGCAATAGTTGATACAGCATTTTCTGTTCGTCGGGCAACAGCATAGTGCGGAAAACCGCGGCCAATTCTAGCAGGCTGAGAAATTCGCTGATTTCAAAGGTAAGCTGGCCTTGTTTGTTCCTAAGGCTATAGCGGCGGATTTGCGCCGGCGTGGCATAAAATTGAACCCACAGCCGGTCGGCCGAGTAATTGGCTTCACGCTGGGCTATTTGGGCCAGCGCCTCGCCCATTTCCAGCCTGGGCATCGCCCCCATAGTGGGGAAAATTTGCAGCAGCCCTTTCAATTCCAGGCCGTGATACAAGACCAACTCTTGCAGCCAGGCTTTCAGGTTGCGGCGGTAGAGCATCAGTAGAAAACGGCGCTCGTCGTGGATGTAGACGCCCAGGGCGTGGCTTTCATAAAAGCCGGTTCCGGTCTCCAGATGGTGGGGCAGGTGGTTCACATAGCCCCAGACCAGCAGGGCCAGCCGCGAGCTTTCCCCCAGCATTTTGGCTTTGTTCTGAACTTTGTAACAGAAGGGGCAGTATTGGTCATGGGCGCGGCTACGGCCGTTGACCCAACAGCGCCGGCAGGGACCGCCCAGGGCTGAATGGGGCGCGCCCAGGGGGAGATTGAACAACTCATCAGAGCGAGCGGCCAGTAGCCGCAGCGTCGCCAGTAGCTCTGCGCCGGAGCGACTCCGGCGCAGCCAATCAAAGTAGCTCAGCATTGACCGCCTGACTCAACGCCTCATAATGCTCGATCACGGCGGGGTTGAGCCACTGCTCGGCCTGCAAGGGTATCTGCCAGGCTGATGCCTGGCTGCCGGCGTATCGTTTGGGCCAATCGATCAGATGGCTTTCCGGCAGCAGCCGCAATTTCATACTGCCCAGCCCCAAATGGCGATGCTTGCCAATCTTGTGCGCGCCGTTTTCACCCAGGGTCACACTCCAGACCAGTCGCTGGAGTTCCGTCTCCTCTAAATTCCAAAAGCGGATGGTGAATCGGGCGCGGGTACCGGGCAACAAGGCCCGCACGTAGCTGGCCTGAGGCGTATCGGGCTGAAAGTCGGCCAGCGCTTGCACAATAGGGGCCAGTGGCACATGCGGAAACAGCCGCCATTGGCCGGCAATTTGCAGCTGAGCGGCCGCGCCCCCGGAGCCGTTTTGCCAGCGACCAGCGCGATAGCGCCAGCCACCGTAGGGATAGGGCACTTTGAACCAGCCCAACTCCGGCGACTCAAGCAGGCCAAAAGTGACCACCAGCCGGCCCATGATCGACTGGTTGGGGCCGCGCCCGACCCAACCAAACAAACTGTCGGCCGGGTTTAGCCGGCTCAGATCATCGCTGGGGCGGGCCGAGTTGCTGGCGATGGTGTAGATATGGCGCAGCATCCCCCGCAGGCTTTTACCGGGTAAAGCGTACTTTTTGGAAGCGTCGCGTAGCGCGGCTTCGGCGGGGGCCATGGCAAAATGATCCCAGCCGTTGACCGGCCCCCCGGCCGTTTGCACCCGGTAAGACGGTTCGCCGCTTTCCCGCACGTGGGTTGGCGTTAGAATTTCGGCTTCTACGGCCAACTGCCCGCTGAAGCCGCCGAAGGCCCGGTGGGAAATGAAACCGGCGCTGGCTTGCGGCGGTTTTGAAGCGCCGCTTTTGGTGGAAGTCAATTTGGCTATTTTTTCCAGGGCCGCGGCGGCGCTGTCGCCGGTCAATTGTAAACGCTGCCACAGGCCGGCGCTTTCAAGGGCGGCCTGGCCGAATAGCTGCTGGCTGAGACCCGAAGAGGGGGCGCCGGTGAGCCAGGTCAGGCCGGCCAAGTGACCCTGCACCCAGCCAAAGCCGCTGGTTTTTTCGCCGCCCAGGGGGATGTCACCCTGCTGAAAATCTTGCAGCCGGGCCGCCAGTAGAGCCAGGGCTTCCAGGTCACTTTCAGCCAGGTCCAACAGGTCAATTTGAAAACGGAAGTTCAACTTATCGCCGTAGGCATACAAATAATCCCGTTTGGCCCCTTCGACGGGGCGGCCGGTGGCCGGGTCCATTTTGACGGCATCCATAACGCACCAGCGTTCTTCGGGCTGGTAGGGGTCTACCAGGTAGGCGTCAGAGCAGAAGAAGATACCGCGCTGGCCGGTGCGGCCAAAAAGGCGTTCTAACAGTTTGGTGGTCCGCTCAGAT
>CAYZHI010000240.1:0-5788 GCA_964477335.1 uncultured Caldilineaceae bacterium
AAGATGACCCCGAGCGGGCTCTTCGGGCCGCCCTGGCCATGAAAGAACGACTGGAGCAGTTCAACCAGAATCCGCCGATGCCCTTACCTGAAGCTTTGGGTATCCATATGGGCATCAACACCGGCACGGTCATTGCCGGAATGGTTGGCACCGACCGCAAACGCTCCTACACGGTGATGGGTGACGCCGTCAACGTGGCGTCTCGCCTGGAAGGGGTCTCTGAAAGAGGCGAGATTCTCATCAGCGAGTCCACGTATAACCTGACCAACCGCATATTTGTTTTCAAAGAGCGGGAAGAAATTAGGGTGAAAGGTAAACGAGAACCGCTCAAGATTTGGGAATTAGAAGCTGCCCGCGATTTGAGCCAAACCCAGCGGGGCTTGACCGGTATGGAAGCGCCCTTGATTGGCCGCGAATATGAGCTGCAAAACTTGCTGAACCATTACCAGAAATTGTACGAACAGCAGGGCAGCATTGTGGTAATTACCGGTGAGGCTGGCCTGGGTAAATCCCGCCTCATCTCTGACTTCCGAAAATTGGTTAATCGGGTTGAAGAAGAGCACAACGAGCGAGCCAAACCGCTTTGGCTGTTTGGCCGTGGTCTGTCGTACCGCCAATCTTTTGCCAATCGGTTGTTGGTCGATATTTTGCACCGCTATTTGGACCTCCCTGAAAATCCCGATGACAGCCTGGTCAGGCTGCGGCTAGAAGCTATGGGGCAAGAACTGTTTGGAGCACGCGCCGGTGAAGTAGTACCCTATCTGGCCGCGCTGCTGGGACTGAAGCTCGACGAACAGGTGGCGGCCAATTTGCCCCTTAACGATCCCTACCTTATGCAACAGCGAACCTTTTTAGCGATGGGTGAATGGGTTGAAAGCCAGGCCAGGCAGCGGCCCGTTATTATGGTGTTTGAAGACCTCCACTGGGCCGATCCCAGTTCTGTCCATTTGATCGAATATCTGTTCAGTCTAACCCTGTATATGCCGCTGGCCATTATCTGCGTAACCCGGCCCGACCGGGAGTCGACTTTTTGGAACGTTAAGTTGCAGGCGGCCCGGGATTATGCCAACCACTTTACCGAGCTAACACTCTGGCCGTTAACGGATGAAGAGAGTCGCCAGCTTATCAAGCATCTTCTCAAGATCGACCAGATGCCAGCAGACAGCGAACAACTGTTGCTCAATCGGGCTGAGGGAAACCCGCTCTTTCTGGAGGAAGTGCTGCGCAGCCTGATCGAGGAAGGAATGATCAAGCCGGTCGATGGTCACTGGGAAATCACCCGGTCCATCAGTGAAATCGACATTCCCAATACCCTGCAAGGTGTACTTACCGCCCGTATTGATCGTCTGGACGAGTCGGTTAAGCGGGTTCTGCAAATTGCCGCCGTGATTGGCCGGGTCTTTCCCCGCTTTGTGCTGGCGCCAATTGTCAATGAACCAGAAATTCTGGAAAAGGCCCTGGAAGAGCTTGAATTGGCCGAGTTGATCAAGGTCCGCACCCGCGAGCCTGAACCTGAATACATGTTCAAGCACTTTCTGACCCACGAAACCGCCTATAACAGCCTGCTGCACCAGCAACGCAGCCTGATCCATAAGCAAATTGGCGACTATATGTCGCGCCTGTACTGGCAATTGGGTGAAGAATACGCCGCCATTGTGGCCGAACATTACTGCCGGAGTGAAACCTGGCCGCGGGCTTTACGTTATTTGCATCGGGCCGGCGATGCCGCCGTGCAATCATTTGCCAATACCCAGGCGGTGGAATTCTATAGCCGGGCGCTGGAAGTGGCCAACATCCTCGGCCAGGAGTCCGACCAGGCTACGGTCTTGGCGGTGCTGGAGGGTCGAGCCAGAATTTTGACCCGGCTGGGTGAACCCCAAAAAGCCATTGAGGATTACAAGGCCATGCTGGCCCTGGCCAAACAATTAGACAATAACTCGGTGCAGATGCGGGCGCTCAATGGTATCGGCTCACTGCACGCCAGCCATTATGATTTCTCCCAGGCTTCGGAATTTTTCCGGGAGGCGCTGGAAGTGTCGCGGCGGATTGGCGACGAGCGAGGTATTGCCGATACTCTAAGTCAACTTGGTAACTTCTATTACAACATGGGCGAACTGGGCCTGGCCACCCAATGTTACCGGGAAGCCAGCGATATCAGCGCCAATGTCCAGGATGAAGCCCGGCGCATTGAAGCCGAGGACGGACTGGCCAAGATAATGATTGAGCAAGGTGAGATTAGCGCCAGCATTGCCCGCTATGAGGAGATTATCAATATCCGCCGGCGGCTGGGTTACCGTACCGGCCTGATGAACTCCCTGTCATCGTTGCTGGTGGCGCAAACATTTGGTGCTGATTATGAGTCGGCCCAGGTCACAGCCGAGGAAATCCTCGACCTGCATCAGAAATCGGGGGATCGTTACCGGGTCCCATTCGTTAAATACTATCAGGCTTTTGGCCAGTTATACCAGGGTGAGTTGGGGCAGGCTGACAAAAATTTGCAGGAAGGATTACGCTTGGCTCACGAGCAAAGACAAAAGGCCTGGCAGGCTTTGGGATTGGCCTGGCAGGCTTATTATTATCTGACGGTGGGTATAGATGAAGAGGGCCGCCGGCAAGCTGAGGAGAGCGTTAAGACGGCGCAGGAACTGGGCTCACCGCTCTATGTGATGCGAGCCCAGTCGATGTT
This sequence comes from uncultured Caldilineaceae bacterium, assembly GCA_964477335.1. Classification (GTDB taxonomy): domain Bacteria; phylum Chloroflexota; class Anaerolineae; order 4572-78; family J111; genus CAYNLK01. The sequence continues at coordinate 2,687 of CAYZHI010000240.1, forward strand.
GGGCACGGCCTACCGCCATCTGGACCGCCTGGACGAGGCAGTACAGGAACTGGAAAATGTGCACTACGTGGCCCAGAGTATGGGCTTTGCCCCCGATGAAGTTATGATCCTTTACCAACTGATTCGGGCTTACATGGATACCAATCAATGGGCTAAGGCTGAAAGCTGCCTGGGGCGGTTGCTGGCCCTGGCTAATGCCAGTGAAATGACAGAGTTTATTGCCCGCGGCCAATGGTTACAATCCTTGCTTCACATTCATCACCAACAATTTGACGAGGCCGTAAATGTATTGGTCCAGGCTTCCAACCTGGCCGAACAGACCAATAGCCGACTTAGCCAGTATGTGATTCAAATTCAGAAATCATACGTTTATCACCTTGCCGGCAATGGTCCAGCCTCACGCGATGCCATGACCTATGCCCAAAAACTTGAGAAACGGCTGGTCGACTCCCTGGCCGACGACGCTACCCGCCGGGCCTTCTTAAACAGTTATCATGCTCGTCACCTCCAAGAGATCGTCGCGGCCAATACCCAGAAAATCGGGTTTGCTTAACCCACCCGGTTGGAGATATTGCCAAATGACCCCTCGTGTGACCGCCAGGGTCGCCGAGTTCTGCCAAAAAAATGCGCTTATTCAATTGGGTGACCGGGTTGTCGTTGGAGTCTCCGGCGGGCCGGACTCCCTCTGTTTGCTGCATCTGCTACTCGATCTTCAGGCGGAACTCAAGCTCAATTTAACCGTAGCTCACCTTAACCACCAGCTCCGTGGTCCGGCGGCTGAGGCTGACGCGGCTTATGTTCGCGAGCTGGCTGCCCGGTGGCGAATACCGTTGCGGGTGGAAACCAGCGATGTCGCCGCGCTGGCCGGCCAACGCCGGCAATCCATCGAAGAAACGGCCCGGCAGGTGCGCTATGCTTTTCTATGGCGAGTAGCGGCAGAAGTTGGCGCGGCCAGGGTGGCTGTCGGTCACAATGCCGACGACCAGGTTGAGACCATCCTGATGCACCTGCTGCGGGGCAGCGGGTTGGCCGGCCTGCGGGGTATGTTGCCCGGCGTCGATTTGGCCACTCTGCGGCTCAATCCGGCTGATCTGCCGCCTCACCCCGGCGACTCTTCGCCCCAACTCATCCGGCCTCTGCTGGAAATCTGGCGAGCTGAAATTGAGGCTTACTGCCGGGAACAGCAGCTCTCGCCGCGGCAGGATTACTCTAACCAGGATGTTACCTTTTTTCGCAACCGGCTCCGGCACGAGCTGATCCCCTACCTGGAGAGCTACAATCCCAACCTGCGCCAGGTACTGCTCAATACGGCCAGGGTAATCACGGCTGAGACCGAAATCTTGAACCGGCAGCTGGCTGAAAGCTGGTCTGCCGTGGTCAGAAGTGAGGGAAGGGCAGAGATTCAATTTGATCGAGCAGCGTGGTTAGCCTTACCGTTGGCGCTGAAGCGCTCCACCTTGCGCCGGGCAGTACAGCAATTGAGCCGAACGCTGCGTGACCTCAATTTTGAGCATATCGAGCAGGCCATCGCCGTTATTGAGCGGGGCGTAACGGGCAGCCAGGCGACTTTACCGCAGGGCCTGAACCTCATCCTGAGCTACCAAACTTTTACCATTACCTCTGCAAGGTTCCAACCCGATCTCTCCCAAATTGACTACCCCTATCTGCCAGCCGATCAAGCGGTACCGCTTGATCTACCCGGTCTGACCCCACTGCCGCACGCTAACTGGCAACTCAAGGCGACTCTGCTCATGCCCCAAGAGGTAAGCCCGGCCCAGCTTCGCCAGGTGGAGCGGTGGGAGGCTTATCTGGATGCCGATGTGGTTGGCCGCCAGGCTATTTTGCGGCCGCGGCAGCCGGGCGATGCTTTTTTTCCATTGGGATTGGCCGGGCGCAGCCAAAAAATCAGTGACTTCATGATCAACCGGAAAATTCCGGCCAGTCAACGAGATCATGTGCCTTTACTGGTAGCCAACGGGCAGGTATTGTGGCTCTGCGGTTACCGCCCCGACGAACGCGCTCGTATTCAGACTGAGACCCGCCAAATTCTGCACCTTAAATTTGAGCGGGGATAATTTTGGTCGCCAATCATTAATGAATGAGAGCCAGATATAGTGGCGGGTATCGTTTTTGTTGCTATATACAGTAGCAATCAGACCTATTATAACTTCTTTTTAATCAAGTTTTTGCTCTTTTTAACCAAATTCTACAAAATGATTGCAGGACACAGCAGCTTAGAGTATAATTCGTCTTCAGCAACAAGGGCCAAATTGAAAGGGTATTTCAGCAATGGCTATGCATATTCTGCTCATTGAAAGCGCCAGTCTGGCTCAGCCGGAATCATTATTGAGCGGGCTCAAAGAGCAAGGACATCAAGTTTGCGTTGCCCACACTCCAGCAGCGGCAGCAACTCAAGTCACCGATAACTGGCCAAATTTAGTTGTTATTAATCATAATAACCTTCAACCGGCCTTTAACATGTTTCACGCAGCCATTAGCCAAACCGAATTGAATATCCCCTATCTTGTGGTCAGTAAAGACAATCAGCTGGCCAGCCAATCTGCTGCCGGTATTGTTGTAACTGATTCTAACCAACCTGAGGCGCTCGACAAGGCCATTACCGAGGCCACCTCTAGACAGGCCGACCGATTTATACGTTGTGGTGAGCTTACGCTTGACTGCGAGCAACACCAACTGCTCCGTAATGGCCAAAGTTATCGATTGACTCCCAAAGAGTTCAAACTGCTTCATCTCTTAATCACCAACGCCAACCAGGTTTCGAGCCGAAAATCGATTATGCAGGCGGTGTGGGAAACCAATTACCTGGGCGATACCCGAACCCTTGATGTCCATATCCGCTGGCTGCGCGAAAAAATTGAAGAAAACCCCAGCCGCCCTCGCCATCTGATCACAGTCCGGGGAGTCGGTTACCATTTCATCGCCGAACCTGAAGAGAGTGCGCCTTCTATCCGGTGAAAAAAATCCTCCTTTTTCTCGCTCTATTTTTCCTCATCAACCTACCCTTGGCCGGCTGTGGCGCCGGCTCTATGTCAAACCGTGATAGCTTTCAACCCATTCGGCCCGACCCGACCTCGACCCGGC
>CAYZHI010000241.1:0-5784 GCA_964477335.1 uncultured Caldilineaceae bacterium
GGGCCAGCAGGGTGAAGGTAGTCGAGACCGGATCGACGGCGAAAAAGTGAGCCAGTTGAATTTGCAGCACGGTCAAAGCCGATAGCGCCGCCGCCAATAGCCCGGCCCAAAGCCCATACAGGCGCCGGCCCAGCAGAAAGAGCAGGTAGACCGAGGCCAGGTCGGCCAGGCCCATCAGCGCCCGGCCAATTTGGGCATAGCCGTGGCCGGATTCGCTGGTTGCCAAAAACTGGCCGATGGCCGGCGGCAGTTCCAACCAGACCGCCAGGGGAGTTAATTTGTGGAGTAAATTGGCGACCAAAACCAGGGTGTACAGCGGAAAATGGCCGTAGGTGTAGCTACGCCGGCTTTGATTCTGAACGTCCCAAAAGGGATTCAGGGTTGAGGCTTGCGGGTCTAGCAGTGTGGCCGGGTCGGCCGGCCAACGGATGGTCGGTGCATAGAAGGCCACCGTCGAACGTTCGTCGGGATGGGCAAACGTGCCATTGTCCCAATTTAGGTTGTAGAAGCGTAGTCCGGCGGCGGCAATCAAGATGATAACCAGTAACAGCGGCGCCAGGCGTTGTAACGATTTACCAGTTGCTTGCATGGGCATAATTTTAATCGGAGCTAGAGGGTTGGGCAAGTAGGCTATTGGTTAAGGTGACCGGCGCTTCCAAACTTTTATATGTTTGTAAGCGCCGGTCATTTAAAAATTTGGGTCAGCGGCATAATTTGCCCTAACTCTTCGAAAATGCTAAAATACCCGTTGAGCAGTGGGGAGTCGTCTAATGGTAGGACAGCAGACTCTGGATCTGTCGGTCGGGGTTCGAATCCCTGCTCCCCAGTAAATTAAATTGTTAGGGCATAGCCACCAGCGCATGCCCTATTTTTTTGGCAGAACAGTTATGGCCCCGCAAGCCTCAAAAAATCGATTGTGGTTTGGAATCATCGGCCTGTTAAGTGTAGCGGTGCTGGGCGTGATGGCCGTCCTGGCCTACTTATTATTCACTCTGCCGGCCCCCATGGCGATGGCCTCACCCACCCGGGGGCGACCTACATTGAGTTTGCCGACTGCGCCCCTACCGGCAACCACCCCGGGTCTGCGCCGGCCGTTGTACGTAAGATTTGTACCTCAGGAACCGATTAAAGGCTTTTCAAACTGTGATAGCTATGGTTTTCGGGGTAAGGTAACAAACCCGCAAGACGGCCCGCTGGCCGGTTTTCAAGTGGTGGTTTGGCAGGATGAAGGTGGTGGGCTGCTGGCGCTGGAGCGTACCGATCAAAATGGGACTTATGCTATTAAAATCCCGGCCAAACCGGCGCCGCGGGCGCTCTGGGTGCAACTCTATGAGGATGACAGCCCCGTGTCTGAACCCATTCTACTCAAAACTCAAATCGATTGCCAGAACGGCTTCCAAATCTTTCAACTGAATTGGCAAGAACTGCCGCTGGCGGACAAGTCTCAATAGACCCCAAATCCTAAAGGTAGCTATGAAAACAGCAGTTTATACAGACGCAACTATCTTTGAAACTCTGGCCCCCGAGTGGGACGATTTGCTGGCGCGGTCGGTCAATGCGCCCTTCTTTATGAGGCATATTTACCAGCGCATTTGGTGGCAATGGCTGGGTAATGATGATTTGGTGGTTATTACGGTTCGCAACGAGGATGGTGAACTGGTTGGTTTAGCCCCGTTGTATGGCTCGACCAATGCCGCAGGTCAACGCGAGTTGAGCTTTGTTGGCTGTGTGGACATTTCTGACTATCTCGACTTGTTGGTTGACCGGGATTATGTGGGGGCCGTGCACCAGGCATTGCTGGACTGTTTGGCCGGCAACGATAGTCCGCCCTGGGACAAGCTCTACTTGTGCAGCTTGAGCCACGATTCCGTCACCCACACCCGGCTGGCCGAAGCTGCTCAGGATCGTGGCTGGCAGATAACGGTTCAACAGCAAGATGTTTGTCCGGTTATCACCCTGCCGGACAGTTGGGATGATTACCTGGCCGGGCTTGACAAGAAACAGCGCCATGAAATCCGCCGCAAAATGGGCAAAATCGAGCGGGAGGCCGAAACGCGCTGGTATGCGGTCGAAGCGGAAGCCGGGTTAGCCGAGGCTATGGAGCGATTCATTCAACTGCACCAGAAATCTGCCCAGGCCAAGGAAGATTTTTGGAGCGACGAATTGATTCGCTTCTTCAAAAGCGTGGCAATTGAAATTGCCCGGGCCGGCTGGCTGAAACTCTTCTTCATCGAGGTCAACGGCGTGGAGGCTGCAGCGATGCTCTGTTTTGACTACAACAACGAGTTCCTCCTCTACAACTCCGGCTACGATCCCGGACAGTTTGCCAACCTCAGCCCCGGCAATGTTTTGACCGCCTACACGATCCAGGAAGCGATCAGGCTGGGGCGCAGCCGTTACGACTTCTTGCGGGGCGACGAAATCTATAAATTCCGCTTTGGGGCTGTGGCCGAGCCAGTCTATGATTTGTCGATAACGCGGTAGCAGGGGGGCAAGTCGCAGGGTCGCAAGGTGGCAAGTGGCAGGGTCGCAAGGTCGCAAGTGACAAGTGGCAAGGTTGCAAGTCGCGGGTGGCGCCATACTACCTGTAACCTGTAACCTGTAACCTGTAACCTGTAACCTGCAACTCTGCGACCTGTGACCTGCGACTTGCGACCTGTGACCTGCGACTTGCAACTTGTAACCTTTTGAGAACACTATGATTAAACGAATGGCCATGTTAAGTGTTCACACCTGCCCGTTGGCTACTTTGGGGGGCAAGGAGACGGGCGGGATGAATGTCTATGTGCGGGACGTGAGCCGCGCATTCAGCCGCCGGGGGATTGAGGTGGATGTCTATACTCGTTCCCAAAATCCGGCCATTCCCCGAATCACCCATCTGGCCGACCATAGCCGGGTGATTCATATCAAGGCCGGACCGGAGCAGCCTTATAACAAAAACAAAACCTACGATCATCTGGCCGAATTTGTGAGCGGGGTCGAGGCGCAGGTGGCCGCCGATGGGCGCGGCTACGATTTCATATACAGCCACTACTGGTTGTCGGGTCTGGTGGCCCAGGCGTTGCGGACTTCGTGGCGAGTGCCATTTGTACAGATGTTCCACACCCTGGCGGAGCTGAAGAACCGGGTGGCCCAAACGCCGGCTGAGCGTGAGCCGGAACGCCGCCATAATTGTGAGCGAGAACTGATGGGTCTGGCCGACGGATTGATTGCGGCCACGCTCCAGGAGCAGAAAGAGATGGTCAACTTCTACGGCGCGGCCGCGAATAAAATCGCCATTGTGCCGCCGGGAGTCGACCTGGACCGCTTCAGGCCGATGGACCCGGTTGAGGCCCGGCGCTACCTGGGCATGCCGGCGGACCATCGCATGATCCTGTTTGTGGGGCGCATCCAGCCGCTCAAAGGCATCGATACGTTAATTCGGGCTTTGGCTTTGCTCCGCAACCAGGCCCCAACCCTGGCCGAAAATATCTGTGTTTGCATCATTGGCGGCGACCCCAACCCTGACTCCGAGATCGAACAGGCCGAGTTTGCTCGCCTGAAGGCCCTGCAGACCGAACTCAACATCGGTGACCTGGTGACGATGCTGGGCGCCAAAGAACAGGATACCCTGGTCTACTACTATTCCGCCGCCGAAATGGTCGTGATGCCTTCGCTCTACGAATCGTTCGGGATGGTTGCATTGGAAGCGATGGCCTGTGGCACGCCGGTGGTCGCCTCGGATGTGGGCGGGCTGTCTTTCAATATTGAGGATGGCTACAATGGCTATCTGGTGCCCGGTCGCAACGCCCAGGCCATGGCCGATAAAATTGCTCTGCTGCTGAAGTACCGGGTGCTGCGGGATCAACTGGCCGAGCAGGCTCGCCTCTGGGTAACCCGCTATAGCTGGGCCAATATTGCCGACGAGTTGTTGGAGATTTTTGAGGCGACGGTGCAGCGGTTCAATGGCTCAACGAAGCCGGGCTGAGGTAGGCCTGGTCGAGCGATCAATATTGGCGATTACCGCCAGATTTTCGGCCGGGGTGGCCGGCGCGATGACGCAGGCCGGGGCCAAAATCAGGCGTTGACCACCGCTTTTTTGGATGACGCTGTAGATTTGGGCCACAATTTCATCTGGTGAACCTGATTCCAGCAGGTTTCGATCCAAACCGGTCATCAAGGTTTTGCCGGTTAGCGTTAAAGCTTCTTCCAAAGTTGGCCCGGTTTCGTGATTGTGCCAGCTTACGGCGTGGACCGGATATTGGTTGACCGTGTCAAAATAGATGTTTTCCCCGTGTAAATGGAGCACCAGTGGCGCCGGCTCCACTTTGACCCGTTCCAGGGCAATCAGATCATAGCGCACCACATAAGACAAACAATCCTCTTCATTGAGTAGATCGGTTCGCGAGAACTGGCTGGCAAAAAAGATGCCATGAGCGCCGGCCTCCAGAGCGGCGTAAGCAAAGCGGGCGGTGGTTTCGGCGATGGTGGCCAACCCAATCTGGACATCGGTCGGGTGGCTCTCTAGGTGCTCCAGCAGTGTCTCGCCGGCCAGTTTGTAGGCAATGGTCATGGGGCTAAAAACGGTCATCAGCAGCGGGGCGTCATCCTTATCCAACTGGTCTGCTACCAGCCGGATGCTCTCCAGGGCGGCTCCATAGCTACCCTCTCTGGGGTCTAGCGTATTGAGGTGCCGCCAATCATCCGGCTCTTTGATAACCGGTTTTTTGAGGCGGGGCGGGCTGTCATCATCTTTAGACAGGGCAATCTGCGCCCCCCAATCTTCGATAGCATACAAGCCGCTTGGCGTTAACTTGATCAGGTCAAAATCATACTTATGGTAGAAGGCCAGGGTAGCCGAGGCTAGCCCTGTTGGCGTTTGATCCTGTTTGTGAAAATGGCGCCATAGGCTCAACGGCACCTGATCGACCGGCTGGCCTTCCAGGGCAGCATAAACCCGCTCGCACTTATTCATCGCTGCTGCCTTCCTTCTTGAACAGCTTACTGTGTTCCCAAACTAACATCTGAGATAATAGCATAAAGTAGGCTGCTGGAAAAATAATCGCTGCCGATTGCTGGCGGCTAAGTCAAAGAGGGAACGGCGCGAGTAGCCGTTATGAGCAGGCTGGGCAAAATAAAGAGGAGACAGAGTTAGAATCTGTCTCCTCTATTGTGCTTAACCAACCAACTAACTGCTTGGATTAGCTATCGAAGTAGAGGTTGAATTCGTGGGGATGCGGCCGGATACGGACCGGGTCGACCTCAAATTCCCGTTTGTAGCCGATGTAGGCTTCCAGCAGGTCCTCGGTGAAGACATCGCCTTGCAGCAGGAAGTCGTGGTCCTCTTCCAGCGCAGCCAGCACCGCATCCAGCGAGCCGGGGGTTTTGACGATAGCGGCGGCTTCCTCAGCCGGCAGGTCGTACAGGTCCTTGTCAATCGGCTCGCCGGGATCGATCTGGTTCTGGATGCCGTCCAGACCGGCCATCAGCAGGGCGGCAAAGGCCAAGTAAGGCGTGCAGCTAGGATCGGGAGCGCGGAACTCGACGCGCTTGGCCTTGGGACTCTTGGAATACATCGGAATGCGGCAGATAGCCGAGCGGTTGCGCTGGGAGTAGACCAGGTTGATGGGCGCTTCATAGCCGGGCACCAGCCGTTTGTAGGAGTTGGTGGTGGGGGCGGCAAAAGCCAGCAGCGCCGGGGCGTGCTTGAGCAAGCCGCCAATGTAGTAGCGGGCGGTGTCGGACAGTTGGGCGTAGCCGGCCTCGTCGAACACGAACTTCCAGTTGACCTCGTCGTTGCGGATC
>CAYZHI010000242.1:0-5784 GCA_964477335.1 uncultured Caldilineaceae bacterium
GAACGGTGGCGCCCACGTGAAGCCGGGGCGGTTCGCCCCCAGACTGAATACCGTTCGTAAGCAGATTAACCCACACCTCCTCCAGCCAGGGCGCATGCCCAACCACTTCTGGCCAGTGTCCGGGTAATCTTATCTCAGCCTGGTGAAATTCGATGAGCTGGCTCAACCGCTGCTGAGCCTCGGCCACAATCCGGGCCATATAGACCGGTTTCAACTCAACTTGAATTTGCCTTATTTTGGCTAATAGCAACAACTCATCGATAACCTGGCTCATCTTCCGGCCGCTGCGGGCAATGGCCTCGATATTTTGATACAGGTCATCGGACAGTCGCAGCTTTTCTTTAAGCAATTCGGCGTGGCTGGTGACTTTTGCCGCCAGGCTATGGAGATTGTTGGCGACAGTGGAGGCAAAAGTGTCAAGCTCACGATTACGCCTTTCGAGTTCTGCGGCGTACTGTTTCAATTGGCTATCCAACCGATGCTTGTAGAGCGCCATCTCAATGGTAATATGCAGGTCTCGTTCCTGGTAGGGCTTGATGATATAACCGAACGGTTCGGTAATTTTGGCTCGTTGCAGGGTCTCGGCATCGGCATAGGCGGTCAAATAGACAATCGGCAGGCTCAGGCTCTGCTGAATCTGCTCGGCGGCTTCAATGCCGTCCATTTCGCCGGCCAGTCTGATATCCATTAAAATCAGATGCGGCCTGGTTTGAGCAGCTTTTTGAATGGCCTCTTGTCCCGAGGTAACAATATCGACGACGCGATAACCCAGGCCGGTTAACTCGTGCTGGATATCCAAGCCGACAACGATTTCGTCTTCAACAATCAAAATCCGAGCTTGGGCCACGGCAATTACTCCCAGATTGCCCCTATCATTTGGAAAAAGTAATCGTAAAAGCCGTACCCCGATTGCGGTCGACCGCAACCTGGCCTTTGAGCTGTTCGCTGAGCCGCATGACTAATTGTAAGCCCAAAGAGTCAGTCTGGAAAGGATCAATCTCGGCCGGTAGACCGACCCCATTGTCGCGCACGATCAAGGTAAGCTGACCGTTTCCCGTGGCCTTTAACTCAAGGTAGATTTCATTGAGTTGCCCCTGTTGAACTGTTGTCGCCATAGGAAAGGCGTACTTGAGCGAATTTGAAACCAACTCGTTGATAATCAAACCACAGGTAATGGCCGTGTCGATATCAAGAAACAGTTCGTCAGCCTGTATCTTAAAACTGATCGAGGTTGGGTCCACGGCATAGGACTGAAACAGATACGCGCCCAAACTATGGAGATAATTCGCAAAGTCGATTTTGGCCAGGTCTTGCGACTGGTACAATTTGGCGTGGATGAGCGCCATTGATTTGAGCCGATGCTGGCTATCGCGCAGCATCTCCCGGGCCGCTGTATCTCGGGTGTAGCGGGCTTGCAAGCGCAACAGGCTGGAAACAACTTGCAGGTTATTCTTGACCCGGTGATGAATTTCCTTAAGTAGAAGTTCCTGTTGGTGGGCCCGTTCCTTGAGTTCCTGGTGAACTTGCTTACGTTCCAGAGCATTGACAAAAATTTCGCTGACGATCTTGAGCAAATTGATGATATCGGCCGACCATCGTTTCTCAGTCCGCCCCGAAGCAAAACCCAGGATACCCTTTAGCTCCTGGTTTGAGATCATCGGCACCTGGATCAATGACTGAACCCCCTGCGCCAGCAAAAACTCTTGTTCACCGCTCATTTCCGGCGCCATTTTGGCTACTGAAGGGATGTAAACGGTTTCAAGCTGGCTTAATTTAGCTCGCAAACCGGGAAATAGTTCAACCGGCAACGCTTGCAGCCGGCCAATCGGATCTTTAATGCCCTTTTGCCGCCAGGAGTGGGTATTACTAACGGTGCGTTTGTCGGGCGAGAGCAAGAAGACATAAGCGTAATCCACCCCGACAAATTCACCAATCAGTTGCAACGCCTGGTTGATCCCGGCGTCGATTTTATCGACCGGCATATTGATGAAGTTGGTGGAAATGGTAGTAAGCAAGGCTTCAAATTTCTGGCGATCTTCTAAAGCCTCCTCGGCCTTAACCCGTTCGGTCACATCCTGAACCAACGACAAAATCGAGACCAACTGACCTGATGAGTCAAACAGAACGGACTCATACCACTCACAGTGGACCACGGCCCCAGATTTGGTATAGTTGCGATTCCGGTTGACGCTACGCGACAAAGTGCCCTGCAGCAGAGCGGTAGTGATGGCCTGGACTTTCTCCAGATCGTCATCATAGATAAAACGCCATTCTCCGGTCCGTTTGCCCAACAGTTCTGCAGCTTTCCAGCCAAATATCTCTTCTGCCCGCTTTGACCAGCGCCGTAGACGAAATTGATTATCCCATTCCAGCACGGCCAGGGGAGAGTTCTCCACATGAAAGGCCAGGGTTTGGTGGACCTGAGCCAGATCAGCGACGATTTGCTTGCGCTTGGTTAACTCCTGCTGCACCTGCTCGTAAAGATTGGCATTTTCCAGGGCAATGGCCGCAGCATTGGCCAGAGGTATCAGCCGGGCAGCATCCGTAACCGAAAATCTCTCGGGGGTCTCGCTGTCCAGTTGAAACAGCCCTATCACGTGGTCGCCCAGGCAGATGGGCATAGTCAGTTGCGACTTGATCCAGGCTGTTTCCGCCAGCACCACCCACCGTGGCTCAAGATCAGTATGGGGAATAACCACCGGCTGTTTAGTACGAACTGCTTCGGCCGCCGAAAAGAAGTCGGTTACCAGCTGGACCAGGGTGGAGATGAAAGCCTCATTGTGAAAGCGTTCGTAACCTTGCCAGCGAACACAGTGCAGGGTGTCGTTTTCCAGCAGCATAATGTTGGCGGCGCTATAAGGCACAATTCGCCGGAGCTGGCCCAGGATTTCATCGAGTACGGCAATGTGATTGGTGTGGGAGGTTAGAGCCAAAGTAACTTCGGTTAATGTCTCGGCCAGGAGGCGCTGTTCTCGTTCCGCCGCCAACAGGCGTTCACGCTCTGCCTCGGCCTGTATGCAACGGGCTTCGGTGGTTTCCAAATCGACGATGCGCCGGCGCAACTCGGCCAACTCGGCCAGTAGTTCCGCCCGTGATGGGCGCTGATCAGCCGAACTTACAGCAGCCATAGTCACAACCTGATCTCAATCAATACCTTAAAAGTAACGGCTCGTTGACCTGGGTTGACTGTTGGGCTGAATCAGGTTCAACGAGCCGCCGGGAAGTGGCTATCAATGGATTTCAGAGGAGACGGCTGAAGTGTTACAATCAGCCTATAGTTCGATTCTGGTGCCTAACACCTGTAAGAATTTGGCTATCCACTCAGGATGGGCGGGCCAGGCCGGAGCGGTAACCAGATTCCCATCGACATGGGCCTGATCGACCGGAATATTCACATATTCGCCGCCAGCCCGGTTGACATCTGGCCCAACGGCGGGATAAGCGGAACAGGCTCGACCTCTGACCACATCGGCGGCGGCCAGAACCTGAGCGCCGTGACAAATGGCGGCCACCGGTTTCTCTGCCCCAAAAAAGTGACGCACAATATCCAGCACTCTTGGGTTCAGGCGGATATATTCCGGGGCTCGCCCACCAGGTATGACCAACGCATCGTAATCTTCGGCTTTTACTTCGTCAAATGTAGCATTAAGCCTGAAGTTATGGCCTGGCTTCTCACTGTACGTTTGATCACCCTCAAAATCGTGAATTGCCGTGCGAACGGTCTCGCCGGCCTTCTTGTCGGGGCACACGGCGTGGACCTGGTGCCCCACAGCCAAAAGAGCCTGAAAGGGAACCATTACTTCATAATCCTCAACATAATCACCTACAAGCATTAAGATTTTTTTGGCAGCCATAGTACAGTACCCTCCGTTGATAAAATAAGCTGGAACATAGGGAGCGCAACGTTAAGTTGCGCCATTATTATACAATATCCGGCTGGATTCTGTCTATAGCTTGAGGGAATTTTGGGGATATTGGCAGGTGGATTTAGGAATCGCCGTTGAAAATGTCGGGGTATAGTTTAGCGGCGCAATCCGGGCAGATGCCGTGACTAAATTCGGCCTGAGAGTGATTTCTAATATAGAGTTCAACCGGTTGCCAGTCACCCTGGTCCGTGCGTATTCTTTTGCAAGAAGCACAAATGGGGATGATGCCGCGCAAAACCTCGATGGTGTCCAACGCCTCTTGCAGTTCAGCAATCAGTTGTTCCCGTTCGGCCTCAGCCTGCCTGCGCTCAGAAATGTCTTGGAAGACCAGTACTGCACCTATGATATTCCCCTGCTCATCTTTGATTGGGGCGACGGAGTGGGCAATTGGCACAATTCGCCCATTTTTGGCGGTCAAGAGAGTACGGTTTTCCAGAACCAGCGTTTTGCCAGATTCAATGGCGATGATGGCCTGATTGCCCAGGGCTGTCTGCGTTTCTTCGCTCATAAGGTTGAACACCAGCGATAACTCCAGACCAATCGCCTCAGCATGTTGCCAACCGGTCAGGGCTTCAGCGGCCGGATTCATAAAGATAATGGCGCCTTTGGAGTCGGTGGCAATGACCGCGTCGCCAATACTTCTGAGGGTTGTCATTAGCCATTGCTCCCTCTCAGCCAGTCTAAGCTCCATTTGGTGTTTGTAAAGCGCCATCTCAACAGTGATGTGAAGGTCTCGCTCCTGAAAAGGTTTAATAATGTACCCAAAGGGTTCGGTTACTTTGGCCCGTTCAAAAGTTCGGGGATCAGTATGGGCCGTTAAATAGACCACGGGAATATTATAGCGATTTCGAATCTGTTCAGCCGCTTCAATTCCGTCCATTGCATCCTGCAACTGGATGTCCATCAAGACCAGGTCGGGCCGCGTTTCAGCAACCCGTTCAATAGCGGCTTCTCCGGAGGCTACCGAGGCGGTAATCTGATAGCCCAGAGCCTGCAGCCGGTGCTCTATCCCCATCGCTACTATACTTTCATCTTCAACCACCAAAATACGAGGCGGCAACACTTTTTCTCCTGAAATAATCATTAACCACGCGGGTTAGTATAATTCTAACCTATTTTTGGACAAACCAGTACCCAAAAAATCAATGATTCCCTGGCAACGATGTTACTCTCAGAAACTAAAGAGCTTTTCCGGGGCTGAACCTGATCTTGAAGACGGTGCCATGGCTGCGGTCAAGTTCAAGCGAACCGTTCAATTGCTTAACCAGCCTGGTAACCAGCTTCAAGCCCAATGTATCCCCATGGTCCAGATCTAAATCTGCCGGCAAACCGGCGCCATTGTTGCCAATTATCAAAGTAATTTGGCCCGCAGGACCTTCCCGTAAATTGATCCAAATTTCATCGGCTTGGTCAATCACGCTGGTCGCACTCCGGGGAAAAGCATATTTAAGGGCATTGGTTATCAGCTCGGTGATGATCAAACCGCACGGAATCATCGTATCGATGTCTAACGCTACCTCGGCAACATCAAGGTGAACATTGACCCTAGCCGGGTTGATAACATATACTTGAAGCAGATAATCAACCAGATTACTGAGGTAGCCAGCCAGGTCAATTCTAGTCAAATTTTCGGTTTGATACAAATTTTCGTGAATTAGCGCCATCGATTTTATCCGGCTCTGGCTCTCTTTGAAAATATCCAGAACCCGCTCATCGTCAACATAATTGGTCTGCAGGTACAATAAACTGGAGATGACCTGCAAATTGTTTTTAACCCGGTGATGAATTTCTTTGAGCAAGACCTCTTTCTCCTGAAGCGAGGCTTGCATCCGGTCTTCAACTCGTTTCCGCTCCAGCG
>CAYZHI010000243.1:0-5737 GCA_964477335.1 uncultured Caldilineaceae bacterium
GCTCGGTATCGAGAATATTCATCACCCCGGCGGCGTAAGCCGCGGGCTGCGGCGCAATCCAGCGGAGCTGCTGGATTGCCTCCTCGTCTCCAACCGGCCGCCCGGCATGGGCGCGGCGGACTACGTTTTGGGCAAACAGCAGGGCCATCGGATCGGCCATCGAGACAGTAGGCGGGAAGCCGGTTTCAGCGCCCTGTTCGCTGAGAAAGTGCAGCACGGCCAGGCCGGCCAGGGTATCGGCGGTGGTTTGGTTGGCCAGGCCGCCCACACCCAGCGACAGGTGCAGGGTTCGGCCCGACTCGACGGTGCGGCCCATAAGACCTTTTACCATATCGAAGGCCCGAATCTGGCGCAGGCTGGGCTTGCGGCCGCGCCTGACCTGCGCGGCAAAAAACGCAAACAGACCGCCGAATAGGAGCAGGAAGGCCAGGGCCAGGCTGGCGGAACTCTGGGTCATGGCTCGACCTCCTCTGAAGCGAGAGGGTGGGAAATTTTCGACTGGAGGGTGGTGAGCAATTGGTCGAGCCGGGTTGGGTCGGCCAGCAGGTCGGCCAGTTGGCGAGTAGAGAAGCGGGGGAGGAAGAGAGCGAGGCTGGGTTGGGCGACTAACAGAAACTGGCTGCCGATGAATGCCAGCGGTTTATGGCTTTCAAGCAGCGCCACCGCCGGTCCAACCAGGCCCAACTGGTTAATCTTTGTGGCAATCTTTTCAACAAATTCGGTTTGGTCCATGAGAAAAGGGTAAAAATATCCCCATTATGTAAATGCTCAACAACCGTATATCAAGTATACCATATGTGGTAACCCGTGTAAAGTTGACATAAGCTATAATACCAGATATAGGTCTCTATACGGTGCCGGCCACAAGATATGGACAGCGAGAATTTAAGCCGGCCATTTTATGATTTGGAGTTGGGGTTCTGGTTGAAGGCTCAATTTGACATCGACCGGCTTTTCGTTAAAATGTGTCTTTAGATAGGCTGATGTAGCTCAGTCGGTTAGAGCACGAAACTCATAATTTCGGGGTCGGTGGTTCAAGTCCACCCATCAGCATATGGGGCCAAACAAGCCGTCGATTGTTGCCATAATCGACGGCTTTTTTGTTCCAAAAACGTAACTACTCAGCCGGCGCGACTGAAGTCGCTTTTGCAGGGCTTTTGGCCGTAATGTCCGCCTACGCGGACAAAAGTAACCCCTCCACGCAGGTAGACAACCGGCTTTAGTCCTGTAGAGGCGGTTTCAACCGCTTAAGGCTAGAATGTATGCCAGCAAAATTGGTGGTATAATTTGTCAACTGTCCGTCATCCATAACCCGTCGAGATAGTTCTGTCTAACCATTCCGACCAACACACTCAACCATTCACCATTCATAATTCACCATTCATAATTCACAATTCACAATTAACATGTCCCAACCCGCTGCCGTTCAACTCAGCCGCATTGCCCGGGCCGCCTCACTGGTGATGGTCCTCTTTGTGGCCAGTCGCTTGCTCGGGCTGGTCCGGGAGATGGTGATTGCCGGCCAGTTTGGCACCAGCGCCGCTATGGACGCCTATCTGGCCGCCTTTCGCCTGCCCGATTTGCTCTTCTACGTGATCGCTGGCGGCGCACTCGGCTCGGCCTTTATCCCAACCTTCACCGGCTACTTGACCCGCGACCAATTGCCCGCCGCCTGGCGCCTGGCCTCGGCGATGATCAATTGGGTTATCGTAATCCTGTCGGCCCTGGGCGGGCTGGCCGCCATCCTCTCACCCTGGCTGGTGCAACTCTTTTTCCCCGAATTCAGTCCCGACCAACAGGCCCTCACCGCCCAACTGATGCGCTGGATGCTGGTCACCCCGGTGATCTTTGGGGTCAGCGGGGTGGTGATGGGGATTTTGAATGCTCACCAACATTTTCTGCTGCCGGCCCTGGCCCCGGTGATGTACAATCTGGCCATTATTTTGGCCGCCTGGTGGTTGGGACCGATTTGGGGCGTGCGCGGTCTCACCATAGGGGTGGTGCTGGGCGCGGTGGCCCATCTGCTGGTTCAACTACCGGGCCTGCGCCAAAAGCGAATGCAGTACCAACCGGTGTTGGCGACCAGCGACTCCGGCCTGCACGAGGTGGCCCGCTTGATGGCCCCGCGGGTGCTGGGGCTGGCCGCAGTGCAACTAAACTTTGTCGTGACCACCATTCTGGCGGCCCGGTTGCCGGCCGGTAGTATCACCGCCCTGAATTATGGCTGGATCATCATGTTATTACCCCAGGGGGTGATTGCTCTATCGGTGGCTACGGCCCTCTTTCCGACCCTGGCCGAACTGGCCGCCCGCGGCGATCAGGCCCAACTGCGCCGTGTCTTTGAGGTCACCCTGCGCCACCTGCTCTTTTTGACCCTGCCGGCGGCGGTCGGCCTGGTAGTGCTGGCCGGGCCGCTGGTCCGATTATTGCTGGAGCGAGGCGCGTTCGACGCCGAGTCGACCGGGTTGACTGCCTGGGCGCTGCTCTTTTTTGCCCTGGGACTGGTGGGCCACGCCGTAGTCGAGATTCTCACCCGGGTCTTCTATGCCCTCAAGGATACCAAAACGCCGGTGGGCGTGGGTATTGCGGCCATGGTGGTGAATATTGGGCTGAGTCTGCTGCTGCTGGCGCTGTTTGCCCGGCTCAACTGGCCGCCCCACGGCGGGCTGGCCCTGGCCAACTCGGCGGCGGTAACGCTGGAGATGGCGGCGTTATTGTGGTTGCTGCGACCGCGCCTGGGCGGCCTCGGCGGGCCGGGGCTTGGCCGGGCCGTGGCCAGGATGGGTCTGGCCGCAGCCGGGCTGGCGTTGGCCCTGGCAGGACTCCTGCCCTTTTTACCGGCCAGCCCGGCCTGGTTGGGCGGGCTGGTGGGAGTGGTTGTCGGCGGGCTGGTCTATGGCGGCCTGGCCTACGCCCTGCGGGTAGAGGAGTTGCGCGAAGTGCTGCGGCAGATCGCCCGGCGGCGGGGTTGATGGGGGCGGCTGGCTACCTTATTTGACCAATTCAATTATCCTTAAAGCGTCTTAGCCACATTAAACAGGAAGTACCCCGAATTTTTGTAGGGGTCAGAATGATATTGAACAATTGGAGTCGAGGCTTTAGCCGGTAATTCAGCCCTGCAACCGGCTGAAGCCTCGACTCCAGTGGCATAAATTTTTCCCCGGTGTTCAAAAAGTTATTGATCCTTACAAAAGTCTTGCGATTCCTGTTCATTTTTCGAACTCAGGTAGGTGGAATCCAAAGAGGTAAAGTGATATTGAACATTCGTTCAATCGTCTGTTCTTCTACCTGCCCAGTCGCAAATTCGCTGCGCGGCTGCTTCCGGTGACAGGTGGGTCACATCCAGATGATGCTCGATGCGGGCGTAGGCCGGAGTCCGTTGCTCCAACAACGCGGCCAGGCGGGCAAAGCGGCCTTCGTCCTGCTCGGCCAACATGGGCCGGTCGTCGCTCTGGCCGATGCGCTGCCACAACACCTCGGGATCGCAATCCAGGCAGATGACCAGCCCGCTCCGGGCCATCACTTGCAGATTCTCCGGCGGCACCAGCGCCCCGCCGCCGGTGGCGATCACCAATCCTTGCTGGCTGGCCAACTCCTGGCACAGCTCCGCCTCGAGTTGGCGGAAGTACGGCTCGCCGGCTTCGGCAAAAATCCGGCTGATCGGGCGACCCTGCCGCGCCTCGATAGCGGCGTCCATGTCCACAAAGTCACGGCCCAGGCAGGTCGCCGCCAACCGGCCGATGGTCGATTTGCCCGTACCCATAAAGCCAGTCAGGATGATGTTTTTGGTTGTTTTATCAGGTCGTGACGGCGCCAAAGTCGCTCCTAAATCAAAGGGGGGCGCTTTTTAACTTCTTCTTGAGCGCGAGTCAATAACTCACGCCACAACATTAACGCTTCCTGGCTTATCTGCGCAGCGCGTTTAGCGATATAATTTAGGTCGAGTTCAGTTTGGCCAAGACCGGCCAACATAAAGTTGAGGATAGCGAAAATGTCAGCCGGATGTTTGGCCGAGTGGCCTTCGCGCCAGGCCATCAACTTACCGACGATTATATCTTCAGGACGCGCGCACCAGATTTGGAATTCATTACCAAGTGGGTCCACAACAATACAACGAACCCGTTGCTCAAAAGCCCGCCGATATGCTGGTTCACGTGATAATGGCACCAGATCAGCCTTAACACCCAATGAGCTATCAATAATGTTAAACATAATCCCACGCCGAATCGAGTCACGCATCTGGTCTGGGTCAGCGTAGTAGCGCGGCGACGGAAAACGAGCGGCCAATTGTTCGCAAGCGGCGTCATCCAAATCGACAATCATATCCACATCGTGCGTGCTGCGGCTCAAGCCGTAGGCGCTGGCCCCATACGCGCCCACAACCATATATCGAGCGCCGATTTCTTCCAATGCCTGCAGAACAGTCAGATAGAATTCAAACTCGTTCATGGGATATAATTGGGCCTACTATTTAGATACTCGAGCATCATCATATTGATTTCGGGCATCGTTAGATGGGGAAAGCGACGCCGAAACGCGCCTCGTAACAGACTTCGGGCAAAAGCCGAGGCCTGGGCCATAGCCTGCATCCGTTGGCCGGGTGTTAGATTCGCCAGCAAATAGAGTTGCTGCCAGTCAACCGGCTCAAGCAAGTGGTCAAGATTGTATTCAATTGGACCTGGCTCAGGCGCGGTAGAGTTCATCCTCAGTTCACTTGGCTCATCAAAACAGCCGGAAATTATCGGTATCCAGACAACGGGCCTGGTGCATCAACACCGCGTTCAGCAACTCGATGGCCAGCCGGGACTCCAGCGTCACCCCGGCCCGCACGCCGACGCAGGGATCGTGCCGGCCCTTTTCGACCATAAAATCGATCTCTTCCAAATTTTTGCGCACCGACAGTTGCGGCTTGATGATGGTCGAGGTCGGTTTGAAGCCGACCCGGCAGACCAGCGGCAGGCCGGTGGTAATGCCGCCGATGAGACCACCCTGGTTGTTGCTTTGATAGCCGCTCCGGCGAATGGGGTCGTTGTTCTCGCTGCCGCGGCGGGTGATGATGGCCGAGCCGGCCCCCACCTCGACCACTTGGGCCGCGTTCAGCCCGCCGAGGCTGCCCATCAGCCGCACTTTCAGGCTCTGGTAGAGGGGTTCGCCCACCAGCGGCGGCGCATTGACCGCCGCCACCTCCACCATCGCCCCAATCGAGTCGCCCTGTTTGCGGGTCTCCTTGATCAACTCGGCCGCGGCCTGGGCAAAATCGGCGTCGAGGGAGCGAATTTCGGCGCGGTCGAGCTGCGCTTCCACCTGCCCGATGTCGGCCGCGGCCACGGTCAGCTTTTGGCCGGACTGGATCAACTGTTCAAAATGGGCAGCCAGAGTCCGGGTTGCGGTCAGCGGCCCCACCTGGCAAATCGAGGAGAAGATGGCGGTGCCGAAATATTCCTGCAAATAAAGGCGGGCAATCGAGCCGCCGATCACGTCGGAGATGGTGGAACGGTAGCTGGAACGGCCGCCGCCGCGGATATCGACAAAACCGCGCGACTGGTAATATTTGACCAGGTCGGTGTGGCCGGGGCGAACTTCGCCGGTAGGACCGGCAAACTGCTCGTAATGGCGCGATTTTTTGGAGGTCGATAGGACAATCGCGGCAATCGGCTCACCAGTGGTGTAGCCTTCCTCATAGGTTTCCGTCTGGAACTCCTCGGCTTCTACCTGCACGCTCACTTCAGGGCCGGCC
>CAYZHI010000244.1:0-5732 GCA_964477335.1 uncultured Caldilineaceae bacterium
GAAGAAGCCTTGTATCTGGCCGGCGTGCAGGTCGAGGGTCAAGAATCGATTGGCCCCGGCTACGGAAATCAAGTCGGCCACCAAGCGAGCGGTAATGGGCACCCGGGGCTGATCTTTTTTGTCGGTCCGGCCGTAACCATAGTAAGGCACAATTGCCGTAATTCGCCCGGCTGAGTCGCGCTTGGCCGTGTCGATCATAATGAGCAGTTCCATCAGATTATCATTGACCGAGGCCATTTCCCCCTTGTGGTTAAATGACGGTGCAATCGACTGGATGATGAACACATCTTTGCCGCGCACACTGCTTTTCAGCCGGCAGAAGATGTTCTGATTGGGAAATTTAAAGACATCGGCCGGGCAGAGGGGCACGGCCAGGGCCTGGCTAATCTCCTGGGCCAGGCGGGGATTGCCATTGCCGCTAAAAAGAGCTATTTCGCCATACATATCGATAATATCTCAGCTCCCTGTTGATATTACAGCTCCCGCAAAGCAGCCAGGAAGCGATCAACTTCAGCTTTGGTATTGTAATGAGCCAACCCCACCCGGACCATCCCGCCGGATTCTTCCAGGCCAAGTCGCTCGGTTACAGACACAGCGTAGTAGTTGCCATCCCACACAAAAATTCCTTGATCGCCCAGGTAACGGGCAATTTGGGCCGGGCTGAAACCCTCCCGCCGAAAGGCCAGGGTGGGGCAGCGCTTGTCCAAATCCTCCGCCCGGGTAAGGCCATAAACCGTTACCCCGGGGATTTGTTGGATCTCGGCCAACAGGTAACCAAACAGCGGCCGCTCATAGGCCGAGATAACCTGCATAGCCTGCTTCAAGTCGCGCCGCCGGCCCTCATAGGCAGCCAAACCGGGATTCGGCTCGAGATAACGACCGTAGGTCCGTCCTAATTCGGCCAGGTAGTCGATGGCCGCGGTTACGCCGGCCAGACCTTCGTGGTTGAGGGTGCCGGTTTCAAATTTGTAAGGGGGGCTGGCCTGGGCCGGCCGGACCTTGTAGGCCGGCAGTTCGTCGAGCAAATCCAGCCGGCCCCACAACACCCCCACGTGAGGTCCAAAAAATTTGTAGGCCGAGCAAACCAAAAAATCACAACCCAGCGTTTGCACATCGATAGGCCCGTGGGGGGCGTAGTGGACCGCATCGACCCACAGCCTGGCGCCGACGTTGCGGGCCAGGGCGGCGATCCGGCCAATGGGATTGATAGTGCCAACAGCGTTGGAGGCATACCCCACCGCCACCACTTTGGTTTTCTCGCTGATCAGCGAGGCCAGATGGTTCAGGTCGAGTTGGCATGCAAAGCGTTCCACATCAAAATCGGCCCATTTGACTTCCACGCCCAACTCCTGCAAGGCCAGCCAGGGGGAGACGTTGGCATCATGATCCAGCCGGGTAACGACAATTTCGTCGCCGGGTTTGAGGGTGCGACCAATGGCCCGGCTGAGGTTGAAGGTGAGGCTGGTCATATTGGCCCCAAAAACAATCTCGTTAGGGGACGGCGCGTTGAGAAAATCAGCCATCGCCGCCCGGGCCTGGTCGATGGTTTCATCGTTGCGGCGGCTGGTGATGAAATGGCCGGCGTGGTTGGCATTGGCCAGGCGGAAGTAGGCGGCCATCGCCTCGATGACCGTTTGCGGCACCTGGGTGCCACCCGGACCATCAAAATAGACATAAGGATGGCCCTGGTCGTCTACCTCTTGCAGGGCCGGGAATTTGGCTCGTTGAGCCGATAAGTCTGGCAGGTGGTGCGACATAGGGACAAGGCTCCTTGGGTTGGTTAGTTTGTTAGTTCGTTGGCTGGATAGTTGGTTTGGTTGAACCATAGATTAGCGATTGCGGGCCAGGGCCATCAACTCGACCTGGCTATCGCGACGGGGTTCATTTTTGTCTGGCGTAATCCGTTCATAACTGCCATCGGCCTGCAGAAGCCAGGTGTTTACATTATCGGCCCGTAAAATTTCAAGTATTTTGATCAGCTCCTGCTTGAGGGCCGGGTCTTCTATGGGGAAAAGGGTCTCGATACGGTGATCCAGATTGCGGGGCATCAGGTCGGCCGAGCCAAGATAAATAACCGGCATATCGTTATTATGAAAATAGTAGATGCGGCTATGTTCCAAGAAACGGCCGACACTACTCGTTACCTTGATATTTTCACTAAGCTGGGGAATACCCGGCCGTAGACCGCACATACTGCGATTCAACAACTCAATCTGCACCCCGGCCTGAGAGGCGCGATAGAGCTGACGGATGAAATCCGGATCGATCAGGGCGTTCATTTTGAAGATAAGTTTGGCCGGCAGGCCCTGCTTGGCCCATTTGATCTCCCGCTCGATCAGAGCGGCAAAACCTTGGCGCAGGGTGTAAGGAGCTACCAGAAACTTGCGATAATCTTCTTTTTTGGAGTAACCGGTCAGGGCATTGAACAGATTAGAAGCATCAGAACCAAAATCGGGATGGCAGGTAAAAAAACCCAGGTCGGTGTAAGTTAGGGCCGTCACGGGATTGTAATTGCCGGTTGATAAATGGACATACCGCCGGTTGGATTCGCCTTCGCGTCGCACCACCAAACAAATTTTGGTGTGGGTTTTGAGGCTCATAAAACCAAATACAACATGAACACCGGCTCGCTCCAAGGCTCTGGCCCAACCGATATTACTTTCTTCGTCAAAGCGGGCTTTTAGCTCCACCAAGGCCGCGACCTGCTTACCGTTTTCAGAGGCTTCCATCAGGGCGTCAACGACCGGTGAATTGGTCCCGGCCCGGTACAGGGTTTGTTTTATAGCCACCACCTGGGGATCACGCGCCGCCGCTTTTAGGAATTCCACCACCGGTTCAAATGAGTCATAGGGATGGTGCAGTAGAATATCGCCGTCACGGATGGCTTTAAAAATGTCAAAACCCTGGTCAACATGACGCAAACGGGGATGGATAACGGGCTGAAAGGCCGGATATTTCAAATCAGGCCGGTCAACCTGCATCAGGGCCAGCAAGCCGCTCAAACCCAGCGGGCTTTCACTCTCGTAGGTATCTTCAAGGCTAACATTGAGATTTTTGGCCAGCAAGCGCCGCAACTGCTCGGGGATATCCGGCGCCGCGGTCAACCTGACCACCAGGCCAAAGCGGCGGCGACGCACGTTAGCCTCAATGGTTTCCAGCAGGTCGCCGGCCTCGTTGCCTTCAATTTCAAAATCGGCATTGCGAGTAATACGAAAAAGGTGCTTTTCCAGAATCTCATAACCGGGAAACAGATCGGCCAGATTATGAGCAATTAAATCCTCCAACCAGACAAAACGATAGACATTTTTCTTGTCGCCGCGCAGATGGTTGACCGGCACCAGGCGCGGCAACTTATCGGGAACTTTGATGCGAGCAAAATGTTCGGAACCGTCATCGGGGTTGCGCACCAGCACGGCCAGGTTCAAACTAAGACTGGAGATATGGGGAAAAGGTCGACCGGGATCAAAAGCCAGGGGGGTCAATACAGGAAAGATTTCATTCTTAAAAAATTTATTGGCTTTGATTTGCTGGGATTTGGTCAATTCATGGTAATGGTGCAAGTGAATGCCAGCCTTGTGCAGCCTGGCTTTGATATCCACAAAGCACAGGTGCATCTCTTTCATCCGGATTCGCACAATTTTGCGAATGGCCGCCAATTGCTCGGCCGGGGACATGCCGTCTGCAGGGGGGTCGATCACGCCGGCGGCTACCTGTTGGCGCAAGCCGGCCACCCGCACCATAAAGAACTCATCCATATTGGAACTATAAATGGCTAAAAATTTGGCCCGTTCCAGAATGGGGTTGCGTTCGGCTTGGGCTTCGGCCAAAACCCGGCGGTTAAACTCAAGCAAACTCAATTCACGATTGATGAAGAGAGCCGGATCCATCAAATCGTAGGTAACTTTGCCCCTGCCGGTTGAACCGGTCGTTTTGGTGGTAACCATTGTTCCAGAAATTTTGGAATCAGAAATAGGTGCTATAGACATCGACTACCTCCAGCGTTCTACTAGGTTGACCAGAGGGAGAAATTTGACGGGGTTATCCAGCCTGGGCCGAACATTTAATCAGATGAAGGCTAATGCAGGTGAACGTTGACTTTATCAATTAACTCGGTTAAGATCAAACTTTTGGAAATTAATTCGGTAGCGCCAGCCTCTAGGGCGCGTTGGGCTTGATCACCTCTAGTATAAGCCGACAAAACCAGGATAGGAATATGCTTGGTTAATTGATTCTGCTTGATATGCCAGATAGCTGTGGCCCCATCCATCACCGGCATCATCAGGTCCATAATGATCAAAGCCGGTTGGTGCTGAATAGCCATCTCAATACCTTTTTGACCATCAGCCGCTTCCAAGACTTGGTAACCGGCGCGGGTGAGGGCCAAACGTAAAAGCATCAACTGGGTTGGTTCATCGTCAACGCAAAGTACGGTTAGCATAGAGGTCTCCAAATCAAACGGGAAAGATGCAATAAAGGCCAACAGAAACGCCGGTTTCTGATTATACCATCAATAGGCAGAGTGACAAAGAGGGCCAACAGAAAGAAGTACCATCTGCAATAAAGATGGTTGACGCCAGCTAGAAGGATATAGTATAATCGACAACATAAGCTACTCAGAGTGGTTGCATTTCACGGTCTGAACAGATATAATTATCTTACGTAAGGTAAGTCTGCAAAAAATTAATTAGGAGAGTCCTGTGCCATTGGAAACCCAACATCTGCCCTCTTCTCATGGGTCAGGTGATAGCGACTTCGGCGACCATATTCTACCCAAGGGAGCTGTGCTGCAAAGCCGCTACGAGATAATCAAAGTTGCGGGTGTCGGCGGTATGGGTGCAGTTTATCTGGCCAGAGATCTGCGCTTTAGTGGCGTTACCAGAATGTGCGCCATTAAAGAAATGATCAGCACCACCCCGGACCCCCATGTCCGCCGCCTGGCGGTCCAAAGTTTTGAGCGCGAAGCCAATCTACTGGTTCAGTTGAATCATCCCGGCATACCCACCATTTCCGACTTCTTCTCCGAATCTATTCGCAGCTACCTGGTTATGGAATTTGTGGACGGTGAAGATTTGGAAAGTGTGTTGGAGAGCACCGAGGGGATGTTAAAAGAAGAGATGGTGCTGGATTGGGCTGTCCAGGTCTGTGATGTGTTGGTTTATTTGCATTCGCAAAATCCACCGATCGTTTTCAGAGACTTGAAACCGTCCAACATTATGCTCCGCAAAAACAGCAACAAAATTGCCCTGATTGATTTTGGCATTGCCAAGGCTTTTGAGGCTGGTCAAAAGGGGACGATGATTGGAACTGAAGGGTACTCCCCGCCGGAACAATACAAAGGCGTGGCCGACCCTCGGGGTGATATCTACGCCCTGGGCGCAACCCTGCACCATCTCCTCACCAAACGAGACCCCCGCCTGGAGCCTCCCTTTACTTTCCACGAGGAACCACCTAAACTTCTCAATCCGGCCCTGTCACAAGCAACCAACGATGTCATTATGAAGGCTCTGGAGTACGACATCGAAAAACGATATCGTACCGCTGAGGCCATGAAAAGTGCATTGCAGGATGCCTTAAACAAACCAAAAACTGCTCCGTCTAACGAAGGGCAGGCCCTGTCGCCATCTGCTCCGGCCACTACCTTTTTGCCGGGGCAACCCGCCCCACCACCATCACAACAGCCGTACCCCCAACAGCCGCCGGTTTATCCGCCGGCTCAACACCCGGTCCAGTAT
>CAYZHI010000245.1:0-5708 GCA_964477335.1 uncultured Caldilineaceae bacterium
CACTTTCACCGACTCCGACGACCCCTACACCTGCTTTGACTGCTGGTGGTGGTACAGCGAACCCGTGCCCCAAAGCCTGTTGAGCGGCGCCGGCGTTACCGACGCCAACGGCCAACTCCTGCTCAGCCTCGACGGTCAGCAAATCAATGATCTACTGCCTTCGGGTAGCCAGCAACTTATCCTCGAAGCCAGTGTGACTGGACCGGACAACCAGGTCATCTCCGGCCGGGCCACGCTCATCGCCCATCGAGGTGAGTACTATATCGGGCTTAGTCCGCAGGAATACGTGGCCGACGCCAAAAAAGAGACAGCTGTTGACCTGGTGGCGGTCGATTGGGCCGGAGAGCGGTTGCCGGACAAACAGCTCGATGTGCAGATCGTCCGCTACGAGTGGGTCAACACTTTTGTTGAGACCGCAGGAGGCGGCTACTGGAGTTCCGAAACCAAAAAGGAGTTGGTCGATAACCTCACTGTGACCACCGACCGCCTGGGCGAAGCCGTGGCCCGCTTCACTCCGCCGCAGGGAGGCAGCTATCAGGTCATTGCCCAGGATGCGGCTTCGCTCAGTACGGGTGACAACCAGGATGTCGCTCAGTTGCCCCGTTCCAATATTCGTTCTTCAATTTTCATCTGGGTGGCCGGCGAGGATGATGTTTCCTGGCGGCGCGAAAACAACGACCGGATTACCCTGATCAGCGACAAAGCCGAATACAGCCCCGGTGAAACCGCTGAAATCCTGATTCCCTCTCCGTTTGCGGGCGAGCACGAAGCCCTGATCACCATCGAGCGGGGCCGCATTCACCAGCACGAGGTCATTAAAATGAACGGCAGCAGCCAGGTTTACCGGCTGCCCATTACCGCCGAACACGCTCCCAACATCTACCTGTCGGTGGCGCTGGTGCAGGGTCGTGAAGGACCGCAGGAAGGTGCAGCGCCTCGGTTGGCCGAGTTCAAACTGGGCATCCTGCCGATTGACGTTGAGCCAGTGGCGCAGCGGCTTACCATCAGCCTGACTCCCAGCGTGGAGCAGGCTCAACCGGGCGCAGATGTAACCTACCAGTTGGCTGTGACCGATGTTAGCGGTCAGCCGGTTGAGGCCGAATTTTCGCTCGATCTGGTAGACAAGGCGGTGCTGACTCTCCAGCCGCGCCAGCCGGAGGCAATTGTCGACGCGTATTACCATCGCCGCGACTTAGGCATCAGCACGGCCAGCGGCCTGTCGGTCTCGGTCAATCGCCTGTTGCGGGAATTGGCCGAAGATTTGGGGCTGGAGCAGGCCCAGTTTGCGGCCGATGCAGTTGAATCCGAAAAAGATATGGTCGGCGCGCCGATGCCCACAATGTTGCCGGAGGCTGCGCCCATGGAAGAGGCTGCTGTAGCCGCCGAAGCGCCGGCGCCCGCAGCAGGCCGCCAGGCCCAAATTCCGGCCGGGGTTGAGGTGCGGGAGGAGTTCAGCGATACTGCCTACTGGAACCCGGTCGTGGTGACCAACGCGCAAGGACAGGCCCAGGTTAGCCTGACCCTACCCGATAACTTGACCACCTGGGTGATGCGGGGCGTCGGCCTGACCAATGCGACGGTGGTGGGCGAAGCCACGGTCGAACTACTTTCGACCAAGCCGTTACTCATACGGCCGGTGGCGCCGCGCTTCTTTGTGGTCGATGACAAGGCCCAACTGGCCGCCAATGTCAGCAACAATACCGACGCGGCGCTGGCGGTGGAGGTCACCCTGGCCAGCGAGCAACTCCTCATCGATCCCCAGACGCCGCCGGTCCAGACTGTTACCGTACCGGCCCGCGGCGAAAGCAAGGTCACCTGGGAGGTCGCCGTGCCGGATGTGCCGGAGGCCGAGCTGGTCTTTGCCGCCGTCAGCCAGGACGGCCAATACAGCGACGCAGCCAAACCCCGCCTGACCACCGGCCCGGACGGCTCGCTGCTGGTCTTGCGTTACACTGCGCCGGATATCGTCGGCACGGCCGGGCAACTGGCCGAGGGGGGTAGCCGCACCGAGGTGGTGGCCCTGCCGCCCAACTTTGATGAGCAACGGGGTGAGTTAAGTGTGCAGGTCGATCCCAGCTTGGCCGCGGGGATGCAGGCTGGTTTGACATACCTGGAGCATTACCCCTATGAATGTACTGAGCAAACCATCAGCCGCTTCCTGCCCAATGTGCTAACCTACAATGCGCTGCAATCGCTCGGCATCGAGAACAAAGAGCTGGCCGACCGGCTGCCCGGCCTGATCGAAGAGGGGCTTGGCAAGTTGTACGTCCAGCAGAAGCCCGATGGCGGCTGGGGCTGGTGGGCCAGCGACGAAAGCAACGTCCACGTGACGGCTTACGTCGTCTTTGCGCTGACCAGGGCCCAGCAGGCCGGGGTCGACGTTTCGGCCACGGTGTTAGCCAACGGGCAGAACTTCCTGCTCAACCATCTGCTGACCATCCGCCAACTCGACTCTACCTTTGAAGCCAACCGGCACGCTTTTGTGTTGTACGCCCTGGCCGAAGGCGGCGTAGCTCCGGCCGACTCGTTGGAAGCGTTGCTTGACGCCCGCGATAAGCTATCTCACTATGGCCGGGCTTACCTGGCCCTGGCCCTGGAACTGACCAACGCCACAAAATATGGCGGTAATATTGACACGCTTCTGTCTGATCTCAACAACGCTGCCATCCTGAGCGCCACCGGGGCGCATTGGGAGGAGAATTATCGCGACTGGTGGGCCATGAATACCGATACCCGCTCCACGGCCATCATTCTGGATACGCTGACCCGGCTCGACCCGAACAATGCCCTCATCCCCAACGTGGTCCGCTGGCTGATGGTCGCCCGGCAGGACGGTATTTGGGAAACCACCCAGGAAACGGCCTGGGCGCTTATCGCCCTGACCGATTGGATGGTGGCAACCGGTGAACTGGACGCCGACTATGACTACTCCGTGGCCCTCAACCAGCAGGAGTTGGCCAGCGATTCGGTGAGCCGGGAAAATGTGCAGGAGAGCGTCAAGTTGTCTGTGGCCGTGGCCGATCTGGCCGCCGAGGCCAGCAACTTGCTGACGGTGGCTCGCACCGACGGCAACGGCCGGCTTTATTATAGCGCGCATTTGAAAGTGTATCTGCCGGTGGAGGATATCGAACCGGCGGAGCGAGGTATGAACGTCAGTCGCCGCTATACGCTAGAGTCCTGTCTGGCGGAACAGGCTGAAGATGAGAGCGTAGTCTGTAATGAAGTGCGCGAGGCCAAACTCGGCGATGTGATTCGGGTCGATCTGACCATAATCGCGCCGAATGACCTGTACTATGTGGTGGTGGAAGACCCGCTACCGGCAGGAGCCGAGGCTATCGATACCGGCCTGGCGACAACCAGCCTGTTGGCCATGGATCCGACCTTAACCCGGCAAAGCTCGCGTTATTGGTGGTGGTGGCGCTGGTACTCCCGCAGCGAACTGCGCGACGAAAAAGTAGTTCTTTTTGCCGATTATTTGCCTAAGGGTACGTATGAATATAGTTACACCATGCGTGCAACGCTGCCCGGCGATTATCACGTTATACCAACATTGGCAACCGAATTTTATTTTCCCGAGGTATTTGGCCGGAGTGGGGGCCGGCTATTGAGCATCGGACGGTAAATAGCTTAGGTCAGTCTGGTTGAAATAAAAAATTCCCGCGGGTTTGGCGGGAATTTTTTATTTCAGCAGCTTAAATTATTTCCAGGTTGACTCGCTTACCTTCCTTGGCAGCGCTGGTCCGTAACAGGGTCCGCATTGCGTTGGCTACCCGACCTTCTTTGCCAATAATTCTGCCCATATCTTCGGGATCGACGCTGAGTTCAAGTACGATCATCGAGGCCCCCTCTACCTCCTCCACTCGAACCTTTTCCGGATTGTTGACGACTGCTCGTGCCATCTGGAGTGTTAGTTCTTTTAGGTCTCCCATGTTCGGATCCTCCCCATGCAAATGGTGTTAGATAACCTGCTCTAGTGAAAGTATATCAAGTTTAACCGTGAAGGTCAATAAACGCGCCCCAATAGTACCAGGTACCATCGTGACTTTATGAAACCATTAGAAGGTCG
Source organism: uncultured Caldilineaceae bacterium (assembly GCA_964477335.1). GTDB lineage: Bacteria > Chloroflexota > Anaerolineae > 4572-78 > J111 > CAYNLK01. Next base: position 4,067 of record CAYZHI010000245.1, read on the forward strand.
AAACCTGGCTCGTAACATACACGATCCCCCCAATCAGCCCGATGATCAGCAGACTTACCACCAACCAGATTGTGTTTACCGGAATATCGTTCAAATCCGAGTTATGGTCTGGCTTATCATCTTGATTATAGGGATTATTTGATTGGGAGCGCTTGAGGATATTCTCTGGATCATCCGGCAGCCATTGCTGGCCATCATGCCGAAACCATTGTTCGCTCTCGTGGCCAAACATCCAATAGTAGCCATCTTCGGCTACATCGATCAATTCCAGTAGACAATCTTCAAACGTTTTCTCGTCGATTTGGCCGGCAGCCAGTTGTCCCTTCAAATCTTTAACGGACTTCTGAACTTTTGTAAAATCTATCATTATGAATTCTTGTCGGTGTGGTATTTGCCTTCAGGCAGAGTTTGGGGTTTTTGAAGATTGATCTTCAAAGAGGGATTGGTATCGTCATCAACTGTCTTGGGAGAAATTAGCTTGTTACCCGGAATGGCCTGGTCGGAGACGTGAATAATGATAGCTGTGATATTATCGGTGCCCCCGGCGGCATTGGCTTGCTCGATTAACTGTTCAGCCGCAACCAGCGGCGAGGGGGCATTATTGAGCACTTGTTTTAGATATGGCTCACTGACTTCGCCCCACAGTCCGTCGCTGCATAGGATAATAATGTCATCACGCTGAAGTTTTTGGCTGTAGGTATGTATTTCTACCTCGGTTCCTTGCCCCAAAGCCTGATAAAGTACATTTCGGCGAGGGTGGGTCAAAGCTTCTGTCTCAGTGATTTTTCCCATCTCGACCAGACGGGAGACGAGGGAGTGATCTCGAGTAACGAGACTGAGTTCATTGTTGCGCAGAAGGTAAGCGCGTGAGTCACCCACATTCATAGCGACCAGAGAGTCACCATAGAGGACAGCGGCGACGATAGTTGTGCCACCGCCTTCGGTCACGTCCATTACGTCGTAATTAGCTTTTTGGATGGCCTGGGTTAAAGCAGTGATAATGGCCTCTTCAGGGTTCTGATGGACCAGCGGTTTGACTAGCGCGTAGTATTCCTGGTTAACCGTTTCGATGGTCACCGCTGAGGCCACTTCGCCTTTCTGGTGCCCCCCCATCCCATCTGCCAGGATATACAAATGGCCTTTGGCAGCGAGCGTATCGGCATCGGCGTCTTCGGGGAGTTTGTAGGCGTCTTCGTTATGGTCTCGAATGAGGCCGGTATTGGTTAATCCAGCGTAATGAAAATAAAGAAGCGGTTTGTTGGCCACCTGTACTTTTCTCACTGCTTTCCTGGACAATTTATTTTGTTCCTTTACTATTTACTATAACTCATAAAGGGGGATATCGTCAAGGCAGAGCCAAAAACATAGTAAAGGCAAATCTATTTTAACCCTATTCAAGTTTAAATTCCAGTGGCCAGGGTCACAAAGAGCTTGTACTTTACTCCTATTTTTGGTAGGCACTTTGCGTGAGTTATTCTATACTTCATAAGGTCATAATTTGTGATTTTTCAAAGGTCTGGAAGCGGAGGGTCAACAAGGAGTCAAGAGCTTGTTTGTGTTTACCAGAGGTTTCATTTAAGACTGCGGTGATAGCTGCCTTGAAAGCAGTGAACTCCTGATAATACTTGGAGTACAAGGCTTC
>CAYZHI010000246.1:0-5683 GCA_964477335.1 uncultured Caldilineaceae bacterium
GTGTGGGCGGGCGTGGCGGCCGGCTGGATGCTCACAACAACCGGGGCGGCGCTGGCGGCCTGGGACCTGGCCCATTTCAGTCACCGGCTGGCTCAGGTGGAGCAGGTTGAAAATGAAGTCACAATGGCCCAGGCGCACCGCCAACGGCTGCTGCTCGCTGTCGGCCTGGGCTGGCTGGTTGGCGGCGCGGCTTTGCTGATCCGCTTTGAATTGAGCTTTGGTTGGCTGGCGGGCCTGGGGCTGCTGCTGCTGATTGGCCTGAGCCGGCTGCTTGGTCCCGGCCGGCCGTAAATATTGAGGTGAAGACTGTGCAGAATAATTCCGACAAACAACAGGCCCTTTTCAAGGCCAAATTATTTGCCACCTCACTGCTTTTGCTGGCCACGTTACTATTTATTGTGACGGTGATGGTTGACGATCAATACCTCTGGGTTGGTTTTGTCAGGGCCACCGCTGAAGCATCAATGGTGGGTGCGGTGGCCGATTGGTTTGCCGTGACGGCCCTGTTTCGCCATCCACTGGGGCTGAAGATTCCCTACACCGCCATTATTCCTACCCGGAAGCATCTCATCGCCGCGGAATTTGGCAAATTTGTGCATGAAAAATTTCTATCTGAAGAGGTCATAGCCCACAAACTGCAATCGATGGCCGTGACCAGGCAGATAGCCGAGTGGCTGGTGCAACCGCAGCACAGCGCCCAGGTTGCCGAGCAGATCGCCATCGGCGTTGGGGCCGTGGTCAACGTGATGCAGGATGAAGAGATTCAGAGCCTCATTGAAGAAAGGTTGGTCACCCAGATTCGGTCGATCCACTTTGCGCCCATCCTGGGTAATATCATCGATCTGCTGACCTCCGGCAATCGACAGCAAGAATTGTTCTCCGGCATCGTCAGGTTTGGCTCTGATTTTCTCAAGGAGAACAAAGAGGAAGTCACCAGCCGGATCAATGAGGGGTTGCCCAAATGGATTCGCATCACCGGCGTTGACGCGACCATTTACCGAAAAATTGTGGATGGCGTTGACGCCACGCTCCAGGAGATCGACGCTGACCCCCATCACCCGTTGCAGGTCAGCTTTGATACGGCCCTGCAACGATACATTCAGGAGCTAAAAAGTTCACCGGAAGTGCTGGCCAAAGAAGCGGCCATAAAAGAGGAATTTTTGCAACACGAACTACTGCAAGAGTTCTCGACCTCGTTGTGGGTGGATATCAAGGCATCCTTCCTGGAGCGCGGTTCCCAATCGCACCAGGCCCTGCGCCAATCCATCCAGAATATGCTGGTCAATTTTGCCCAGGCGGTGCTGGCTGATCCGGAATTATACCGCAAAGTTGACGCCTGGGTCCAGGAGATCGCCATCTATCTGACCAGAACCTACGGCTATGAGGTTGAGAACCTGATTGCTACCACCATCGACAGTTGGGACACCCAACAGGCCAGTCGTGAGATTGAGTTGCAGGTGGGCAAGGATTTGCAATATATTCGCGTCAACGGCACGATCATTGGCGGGTTGGTTGGCCTGACCATCCATACGGTGGCGGTGTTGATTAAGTTATTCTAACTGTATCTGGCGAAGGATAACACGCAACACGCATTATGTTACGTGGTGCATAGGGCGTGGTCTGGAAGCGCCCGGAGTAACTTTATTTTTTGGGAGTCATCATTATGAGCCATTTTTTTGCTTACCTGGCCCGGATGAAGTTCATTCAGCGCTGGGGCTTGATGCGCAATACTCGCCTGGAGAATATTCAGGAACACAGTCTGCAGGTGGCGATGATCGCTCACGGCCTGGCCATCATCAGGAATGAGCTGTTTGGCGGCCAGGTCAATCCGGAGCGGGTGGCGGTGCTGGCCCTGTACCACGATACCAGCGAGGTTATTACCGGCGATCTGGCCACGCCGATCAAGAATTTCAACCCCCAGATCAAAACGGCGTACAATGACATCGAGGCTGTGGCCAAGCAGAAGTTGTACCATATGTTGCCGGATGAGTTGAAACCGGCCTACGAGTCGCTCTTTTTTGGCTCAATTGATGACAGCGAACATTGGATATTCGTCAAAGCGGCCGATAAAATATGCGCTTATATCAAGTGTTTGGAAGAGCTAAAGGCCGGGAATCAGGAGTTTGCCAAAGCCGAACGGGCCATCAAAACCGACCTCGACCGGCTGGATTTGCCCGAAGTCAGCTATTTTGTAGCCAACTTCATCCCCAGTTTCTCTCTCACGCTGGATGAATTGAATTAGGGAAAATTTATGACCAAACATCTTGTGCTATTGGCCGGGAACATCGCCGCCGGCAAAACCTCCCTGACCGAGCGATTGGGCAGCCGGTTGGGCTGGCGCACCGGCTTCGAGTCGGTGGCCGACAACCCTTACCTGCCCGATTTCTACGCCGACATGCGCCAGTGGTCTTTTCACCTGCAAATCTTCTTTCTGGGTCACCGGGCCGGGCAACATCTGGAGCTGGCCCGGTTGGCCCAGTCGGCCATCGCCGACCGCAGTATCTACGAAGACGCCCACATCTTTGCCCGGGTGCTCCATTACTTGGGCAATCTCAGTGAGCGAGATTTTCACGCCTATCGCCGCGTGTTTGAGCTGGTGGTGGCCGGTTTGCCCCGGCCCGATTTACTGCTGTACCTCAAAGCGCCGGTGCCGGCGCTGCTAGAGCGGATTCGCCGCCGCGGCCGGGCGATGGAGCAGGGTATTACGGCCGATTATCTGAGCCTGCTCGATACCTTCTACGAGGAATGGCTGGCCAGTTTTGACCTTTGCCCGGTGCTGACGATCCCCACCGAAAATCTGGACTTCGTTAACAAACCCACGCATCTCGATATCGTCATCGAGCACATGCTGGCCAGACTGGCCGGCAAAGAGGCTATCGTCTTTCCCCCTAACGATGTCTGATTGTCGCCATCAAGGGAGTCGGGCAGAGCAACGAGCATTAAAATGGTTTGTGGGTTTGATGATTGGTTGGTTGGATGAATGATCAACCAACCATCAAAACCATCAAACTAACCAACTAACCATCTGTTTTCAGGGTAATGGATGCCAAACCATTGATAGACCAACCGCCAACGCGGCCAGCAACGCGCCGATGGCAGTAAAGAAGACGCTGATTTCCATGGTCTCCAGTTTGGTAATCAAGTAGGTGGGGAGACTGGCGAAAACAGTCTGAAGCTCGCCGGCGCTCTCGGCCGAGTAATATTCGCCTCCGGTCATAGCCGCAATTTGTTTCAACGTCTCCTCATCGATGCCGCGGCGAAATCCGCCGCCGCCAAAGCCCAGGCCGCCGCCCAATAGGTCGCCGCCGCTACCTTGAAGCCGCTGGCCGCAATATGGGAGTGAGCCACTCTGGCCGTTTTCGGTGCCAAAGCCGATTGTATAAACTCTAATCCCGCGATCAACGGCCTGCTGCGCTGCCTCTAACGGGTGCGGCCCGATATTGCTGGCCCCGTCGGTGAGCAGGACAATGATGTCGGGGGTATATTCCCCGGCGGGCACGGGCGTCAGTTCAACTTGCGGCGCTGAGCCGGTCACACTCGGCGCAACATGCTGATTGATTTCGGCAATTGCATCCACGGATTTAAGAATGGCGGTGCCAATTGCCGTCCGCCGAGCGGTGGCCAGATTTTCGACGGCATCTTGCAGGAGTTCCTGATCCGTGGTCGGCGGTTGGATCAGCTCGGCGAAACCGGCGAAGGCGACAATACCGATCTGGGTGCTCGATTCCTGGTCTCGAATGAACGACAGCGCCGCATCCTTGGCCGCCTCAAGCCGATAGGGTGGAATATCGGTTGAGCACATGCTCCTGGAGATATCCATAGCCAGGATGATGGTGGCCCGGCCGGCGGGTACACTCACATTGGTCACCGGGCGGCCCAAGGCGATTACCAGGCTGGCCAGGGCCACGAGGAACAGCACAAACGGGAGATGGCGTCGCAGCCACGACTGCTGCGGCAGCGCTTCACGCACCAGCGCCAGGCTGGAGTAGCGGACCGTAAAGCGTTGTCGTCGCCGCAGCATCCAAATATAGGCCGCCACAGTCAGCGGTATTAAGCCCAATAACAGTAGGAATCCGGGCCAAAGCAAGTTCATCGACTACCTCCCCTACCTTCGGAGAGTTCTCGGAAGGTTTCTATACCAGTTCCATTGAGTTTAACGGAACACGCACCACGCCCTGTGTTCCGTGCTGAGTGTTCCGTCACTTTTACGGCACCCGGCTGAACCACAACAGCGAAAACGCCCCCCCCATCAGCAAGACAAGGATACCGGCGCCGGCAAAAATGGAGGTAACTTCCATATTTTCCGATTTAATCACCAACTGGGGATTGAGGTTATCGTAAATTGCCTGCAACTCTTGTTCGTTTGCGGCGTTGTAGTAGGCCCCATCGGTGAGTTGGGCAATCTGTTGCAGCATCGCTTCATCCAGTTGGGTGTGAACAGTGAAGCCGTTGACTTCCAGGGTGGTTCCGGCCGCGCTGCCAATACCGACCGGGTAGATGCGCACACCGCGCTCGGCAGCCAGTTGCGCCGCCTCGAGCGGGTCGGGGGCTTCGTTGTTCTCGCCGTCGGTGAGCAAGATAATGATCGCCGGCGCATACGTCCCTGCCGGCCGCGGCGTCGGTGGAGGGAGGGGAGTGGGCGTTGGGCTATTGTCGAGAGGCGAGTCTTGTTCCGGCTCGACAAATATCGTGTTGAGCGCAGCCAGAATACCCTCTCCAACCGAGGTGCCCCGCTGCGGCGTCAGGCGGTTGATGGTGGCCAGGATGGCCTCCCGGTCGTCTGTTGGGGCCTGTACGGCCATGCCGCCGTCGCTAAAGGCGACAATGCCAATCTGAACAGTCGCCGGCTGGCTCTGCACAAATTCCTGGGCTGCGGCTTTGGCCGCCTCGATCCGGGTCGGTTTCAAATCGTCCGCGGCCATGCTGCCGGAAATATCAATGGCCAGAATAACCGTGCCTTCTACCCTGGGCAAACTCACCACCGTTTGAGGGCGGGCCAGGGCCAATAGCAGGATGGCGAGACTGGCTAAAAAGAGCGCCGGCGGAATGTGGCGGCGCAGGCCCGGCCCGCGCCCGGCAGCCTCTTGCATCAGTCCAAAGGCGCCGTAGCTTGCAGCCAGGCGCCAGCGTCGCTGTTGTAAGATCAGGTACAGCCCGGCGCCCAGCGGAATGAGCAACAGGAGTAATAGCATTGCCGGCCAAATAAATGACATAGGCTTTATCCGGGGTCGTTAATTGTTCTATCCGTCATCACTTGCGCCGCTGTCGCCGCAACGTGGCGAATCGCACGATGGCGCGAACCATATCTTCTTCCGTTGAAAGGGACAGCGCGTCCACTCCGGCGCGTTTGAACGCCTCGTTCAGGGCGGCCTCGCGCTGCCGCGCGGCCTCTTGAAAGCGTTGGCGGAACTTGCGGTTGCGGGTATCCACGTAGAGCTGCTCACCTGTCTCCGCATCTTCCATGATGATCGGGCCGATGTCCGGCAGCTCCATTTCGCGGGGATCCCACAAGCGGATGGCCAGAACTTCGTGCCGTTGGTTGAGCAACTTTAGCGGTCGCTCCCAACCCGGCGCGCTGATAAAATCGGAGATGATAAAGATCAACGACCGCTGCTTGATCGAGTGCAGTGCGGCCAGGATCATTGGCGTCAGGTTAGTGAAGGACGCCTGCGGTAAACGCGGT
>CAYZHI010000247.1:0-5644 GCA_964477335.1 uncultured Caldilineaceae bacterium
GTCGTAATGTTGCTGGATAACTTGGAATTGGGGAAATTCGGTTTGAAATGCCTCGATGTCGTCGGCTAGAGTCTCGGCCTGCGCCCTGGATAGATCCTCCCAGACGACGATAGTCGCCGCTGGAGGCGTGGGTGAAGGAGTGGGTGGCGATGAGGGGCTGGGGCTGGCGGTAGACGTTGCCGTAGGCGGGACCCGGCTGGCGACCAGCGCTGGCGCGGTCTCGGTTGGCCGGCGGGTTGGGGTGGTGAGAGCAGGCGTTGACGGCGCGCAGGCTGTAATGAGGGCCAGTAGTCCCAGGAATAGATAACTCATCAAGATTTTAGGCGACATCAGCGCGGTTATCCTTTCGCCCATCTTTGATTGCTTCGGCTTTGAAGCGGATTGTAGTGACTGCGCCGTGGTCGTTGTGTCGGGTCACGTCGCCTTTCAGATCCTGCTGCACAATTTTCTGGATCAGGTACAAGCCCACGCTGTGTTGCCGAAGCTGGAGTACTTCCTGGGGAAAGCCAGGTCCATTATCGCGAAACTCAATTGATATTTGCGCCTCATCAGGGTCCGGTTGTTGGCTAAGGGCCAGGTTGATGGCAATTTGTCCGGCCACCTGGTCTGGCAGGCCGTGCTTGATGGTGTTGGTAGCCAACTCGTTAATGATGAGGGCCAGGCTGTTAGCTTGTTTGGAAGTCACTTGAATGGGGGAGGGTGGCACCTTGACCGATATCCGCTTGTGCAGCGGTAACGATTGGATAGCGGCGCGGATCACCTGGTCAATCAGATTGCTCAAGAGCAACGGTTTCCAGCCGGAGGCCGACAGGAGCGTGTGGGCGGTGGCCAAACCCTGAACGTGGTTAATCACATCCTGGATGGCTACCTGGTAAGCAGGTCGATCCTTTTCGGCCAGGTGTCGCCGTTCGGCATAGAGCAAACCGATGATGGCCGACAGGTTATTCTTTACCCGGTGGTTGACCTCGTTGAGCAACCGGGATTTGGCTTCGGCGTCCTGGCGGGCTTGCTCGTACAATCTGGCATTTTCCAGGGCAATGGCGGCAGCATTTGCCAACGGCAGCAGGCGTCGAGCGTCGGCGGGAGAGAATTGGTTGGGTATATCACCATCCAGGCGCAACATGCCCACCACCCGGTTCTGATGGCAGATTGGGATGGTCATATAGGATTTAATCCAGGAGGTTTCTTTGTGCTTAACCCAGCCAGGTTCTTGCCGGGTATCGACTACAATGACCGGCTGCCTGGTCTGAACGGATTTTGCTTCAAGTGGAAAGTCGTTTAAGGATTGGGCCAGTTTAGAGACCATCTCCTCTACTCCAAAGGCGTCGTAACCAAACCAGCGGACGGTCCTGAGGATATCATCTTCTAACAAAGCAATATTAGCAGTGGTATACGGCACCAGTCTTTTGGTTTGACGTAAAATCTCATCCAAAACAGCGTCATGGCTGGTTTGGGCCGTCAGCGCCAGGGTAACCTCATGCAACGTTTCGGCCAGGAGACGCTGTTCACGTTCGGCGACCAACAGGCGCTCTCGTTCGGCTTCCGCTTCCTTCTGAGCGGTGATATCTCGCCCAACGGCCTGAAATTCGACCAGACGGCCATGCTGATCAAAAATGACCCGATCACTCCACTGCAACCAACGGACTTGGCCATCAGGCAGGATAACCCGATGTTCGATGGCGGCCAATGGGTTGGTTTGGTTCAGGCCGCTGATATGCTTTTGCACCTTGTCACGATCTACCGGATGAATGTGGGGGCTAAAGCTACGGCCAATCAACTCGGCTCGCTTCCGGCCAAAGTAACGGCAGTAGGCGTCGTTGACAAAAATGACGGTCCCATCGGGCAGGTAGCGATCGACCAATTCAGTCTGATCTTCGACGATGGCCCGGTAACGAGCCTCACTCCGTTTCAACGACTCTTCGGCCTGTTTGTGCAAGGTAAGATCATCGAATAGAACCCCCACACAATTCTGCTGGAGGGGAAAAGCTCTAAATGAAAACCAGACTTCAGAAATGTAATCGTCGCCATAAAATACCTCCTGCTCAAACTCCACCGCCCGCCCGGTTCGGATGACCTCAGCAAATTTTTGGGGTACGTTATAGCGGCGCAGGACCGGCAAAATCTCATCAATGGTTTTGCCCACGGTCTCCGGGGTAGGCAAACCGGTCAGTTGGCCGGCGGCCGGATTGGCCGCAATCAGGCGTAGCGTTCGATCATCCAGGGGGTTTTCCAGGCGATAGATGTGCAGGCCCAGTTGCATCGCATTGACGATATCGGCATAGCGGCTTACAAGCCGTTCGGTCACCGTCTGCTCAGTAATAGCCTGTAAGGTGAATAGAGTGGCCGGCACATCTTGAAAAACAGTCGGAATGGCTATAAACTCTACTTCGACCTGGCTGCCATCCAGTTGAACAATCTTGACCTCACGTTCAACCAGTTGCTGGCTGGCGGCTGCAGCCGCCAATTCCTGGTTGAGGCTCGCCCGGTCAGCCGGATTGACAAAATCAAGCAGGGATTTTGCCAGTAGCTCCACCCGATTGGCCAGGCCAACTAAGCTGGCCGCGGCGCTATTGGCATAAACCACCCTGTCGTCGGCCTGGATGGCGATACCGGTGGGTATATACTCCAGCACCTCAAGAAAACATTCCTCATGCCGATCCAGCGCTTGCGCCAACCGCTCTCGATCTTTGAAGAATTCTGATAGTCTAGTCATCTGGTTGATTATCTACCCCTGGTAGAGTGAAACTAAAGGTGCTGCCCTGACCGGTTATACCGGCGCTCTCTACCCTGACCTCACCCCCCAGCTTTTCGACAATACGCCGCACAATCGATAAGCCGAGCCCGTGGCCTTTGACCTGTACCTGATCCAACCGGGTAAAAGGCGTAAAGAGACGACGTTGCTCCTCCGTGGTCAGGCCAGGGCCGTTATCCCTGATCCAAAATCGAACCATCCCGTTTGATTGTACCTCGGCGCCCAACTCTAGCCGGGGAGGACGACCGCCATATTTAATGGCGTTACTGATATAGTTGGTCCACACCTCTTCTACCCAGGGTCCATACCCCAGCGCAGTGGGCCAGCTAGCCGGCAGGGTAATTTCCGGTTGATACTCGTCCAGCAGGGGGGCCAATCTTTGCTGCGCTTGAGTCACGATATCGGTCATGTTGAGCGACTCCAGGGTTACGCCTGCTTTATGAACGCCGGCCAGCAGGAGCAACGCGTCGATGATGGTGCTCATCTTGCGACTATTCTTGGTAATGGTGTGCAGGTAAGTGCGCATTTGCTCGGCCGGCAGCGCGGCGAAATCCTCTTCCAACACCTCGGCATAGCCGATGACCAGACTCAGCGGGCTTTGCAAATCGTGAGCCACGGTGTGGGCAAAAGCGTCCAGTTCCTCATTGCGCCGTTGTAATTCTTCATTCAGGCGGCGCAATTTCATCATATCTTCAAAGCGAGCCAGCGCAATGGTAATGGCCCGTTCCATTTCGCGGCTACTGGGCGGTTTGAGCAGGTAGGCCCCAACCCCGGCCGCGCTAGCCTGTTCCACCAGGCTGGGGGACTCGTGGGCCGTAACCATCACTACCGGCGTGGGACATTGCCTCATAATCTGCCGGGTGGCCTCGATGCCGTTCACATCGGGCATCTCAATATCCATAAGGACTACATCGGGTTGCAACTCCTTGGCTAACTCTACTGCCCTGGCTCCATCCAATGCTTTACCCACAACCACATGGCCGATTTCTTCAAGCAGGCCCTGAATCATTTCACCAACCAGCGCATCGTCTTCAACAATTAAGGCGCGAATTTTTTGAGCTTCGTTCATGGTTGCCTCTTTGGTGTGGTAGGTGAGTTTGGGTTGACCATAGAGATTGCTCGTTGGCTTTGACAAACTTTTCTCTCTCTTTTAAAATTAGTTTGTTTAGTATCAGTAGATCCAATTTTTGGTAGCAGAGGCATCCCTATGCCTCTGCGGGCGGGCATAGGGATGCCCACCTACGGCAAATTTGGATGTACTGAGTATTAGTTATGATACTCTTAAAGCGGCTGTTTAATCAAACAAAAGGTGTAGTTGTGGACGATAGTTCTCTGCCCAGTATTTGGGGACTGCGGTCCCTCATTCATTTTTCTCTTACTAACCAAATAACGTAACCCCCGGTTGATAAGCCATAGGCTTGGTTTCCGGGGAATTGATCATAACCGGAGGTGTGCCTATGGAACCCGTAATCCTCGAAGATGTTTTGACGCAGTTGCGGGCTGCGCTCGAAGCCAATGACCTCAGCACTGCCTCATCCGTGATTGAGGCTCTTCGACCGGCAGACCAGGCTGATGTTTTTGCCGATCTGGATGAAGAGCATCAGGCCACCCTGCTGCCCCAAATAAATCCGGCTGACGCCGCCGATATCATTGAAGAATTATACGATGAAGATGCCGCCGAGCTGGCGGTGCAACTACCGCTCAGTGTGCTGGTTCGAATTGTCGATGAAATGCAGCCGGATGAAGCCGCCGATTTGCTGGATGATTTGAAACCGGTTCAGGCTGAAGCGGTCCTGTTGGGTTTGAAAGCGGCCCATCGAGTCAAGTCACTCATCGACTATCCCGACGACACCGCCGGCGGCTTGATGACTACCTCCTTTCTGGCCCTCCAGCGTCGTTGGACGGCCCAGCAAAGCATTGATGCGATCCGGGCCGGCCACCCCGACCAGGAAACTATCTACTATTTATTCGTCACCGACCGGCTAAAACGGCTGGTTGGGGTGGTTAATTTGCGTCAATTGATTGTGGCCTATCCCCAGGCCCTGATCTCCGATATTATGGACACCGATGTCATCTACGTGACCGCCGACACCGACCAGGAGGTCTGCGCCGATTTGATGCAACGCTACGATCTGCTGGCCCTGCCGGTGGTCGATGAAAACAAAGTGCTTCTCGGCGTGATCACCATTGACGACCTGGTCGATGTGATCCAGGCTGAGGCCAGCGAGGATATCCAGCGCCTGGGCGGTGCTGAACCCCTGGATCGAGCCTATCTGGATACCAGCGTATTTGCTATTACCCGCAAGCGGATCATCTGGTTGTTGCTTTTATTCTTCACCGGCACCCTCACCGGCTGGGTGATGGGATTATTTCAGGCCCAATTAGACGCGATGGTGATCCTCACCATTTTTATCCCCTTGCTGATTGGCACCGGTGGTAATGCCGGCGCTCAAACCACCACCACCATCATTCGGGCTATGGCCATTGGTGATATCGATTGGGGCGACGCCGTGCGAGTGCTCTTTCACGAAGTCGGGATTGGCTTGACCCTGGGCATGGCTATGGCTGCAGTTGCCTTTGTTCTGGCGATGGTCTGGGTTTCAGACCGGCAGTTAGCCGTCGCGGTGGCGGTGTCGATTATGGCGATAGTTTTGTGGGCTACCAGCGTTGGCTCTTTACTGCCGATGCTGGCGGCTCGCTTCAAGATTGACCCAACGGTGGTTTCCGTCCCGGCTATGAGTACCCTGGTCGACGCCACCGGCCTGTTTATCTATTTTACCATTGCCACAATAATTTTGGGATTGTAGGGCCGAGTGCGTCACAAATTTTAGTAATTCCGTAGGGGCGACCGGCCGGTCGCCCCTACCAGCCCCAAATTTGGGGCAGTCCCTT
>CAYZHI010000248.1:0-5627 GCA_964477335.1 uncultured Caldilineaceae bacterium
ACGCCATTGACCTGATCCAGATAGCCCTGCAACAATTGGCGCAAAGCCTGAGGTTCAGCGGGATAAGATGGCCCGGCCAGGGCCGGAGGGCGAAAAGGCGCGGACCGGAAGGCGTCAATAGCTTGTTGCCTGGCCTGCTGAAAAGTAACCCCTTCCAACAATAAGGCTCGATCAAACTGCTCCAGCAAACCCTCAACAACCGATTGGGGCAAGCGCAGACCATAGCGCACTTCCAGGGCCGCCTTGATTTCCGAGGCGGTGTGCTGGCCATCGCACAACAGCGCCAGAGGGCCTAACGCTTGCGGCAGCAGAATGACGGCGTCAGTTAGCTTCAGCGGATCCTGAATCAAGAAGACCGGTTCACCCTGATACGAAATTCGTTGGACGCTGACGTTGCGGAGGAGTGGTTTATTTGATAAGCTCATAGGTCCAGTTCCGATTTAAATCATATCGTAATATGATACAGAACTTGCAGTCTCTTGACAAAATAGGTTCATCAACTTCCATTCCTGAATTTCGACAATTTGCAGCCAGTATAACCATTACTATTGTTTGAGGCGTCTCTTGTCAGCCGGAATGAAGATGGTATAATCAATAGATGGAAAACACGACATAAAAAAGGTGGCGATGATGAGCTCAGCAGTAGATAAGCGTATCAGTTTAATTTTGGCCGATGACCATGCCATGGTCAGAACCGGCACCCGCCAACTCCTGGAGAGACAGCCGGACCTCAACATTATTGGTGAAGCCAGCGATGGCGAAGAAGCCGTACGCCTGGCCAAAGAGCTTCAGCCAGATGTGGTGGTGATGGATGTGCGGATGCCCCGCATGTCGGGGGTGGAGGCCACGCGCCGCATCAAGACCGAGTGCCCGGATGTCAAAATCCTGATCTTAACGGCCCACGATGATGATGAGTATGTATTCGCTCTGCTTCAAGCCGGGGCCAATGGTTACCTGATGAAAACGGCGGATATCGATGAATTGGTCAAGGCGATTCGGACTGTGGCCGAAGGGCAGTCGATGCTGGCCCCCACCATCGCCGGCAAAGTGGTGGCCCAATTCACCAGCGGCAAAAACCTGCCGGAGGTATTAACCAACGTCCATGACCAGTACGAAGGTTTAACCGAACGGGAATTGGGGATTTTGCAACTGGTCGGCGAGGGTCTCAGCAACAAACAAATTGGCAAAGAGCTTTTTATCAGCGACCGCACCGTGCAAGCGCACCTGTCTAATATCTTCTCCAAACTAGGGGTGAGTTCTCGGACCGAGGCCGTGATGTACGCCGTCCGCAAGGGCTGGATTACAACCTCAGGCAATTAATCATGCGCGTCATTCTCAGCGGGCTGATGATTTTCCTGCTCAGCATCATGGCTGCCGGTTGCGGCGACTCAACAACCGAGCAGGAAGTGGCTGATCCGATCATCGGCCAACCGCCCCAAATCAATCCCAATATTTCCTCCGATGAAAAAAGTATCACCCTGGAAGTTTGGCTCGATCTGGATTTTACCAGAGATGACGCCCTGTTCGCCGAAATAGCCCATGATTTTGAGGAAGCTTACGAGGCCGTCTACCAACAGGAATTGAAGGTCAACATTCAATCCTTTGTGGGCGAAAGTATGCCGCAAAAGGTCCGACAGGCGGTCCTGGTGGGCACTCCCCCCGACGTGGTGCTTGGCCATGTCTATGCTATGGCCGGACAGGGGCTGGCTGAACCGTTGAATCGCCACTGGGAAGAGTGGGGAGCTGAAGCCAAAGAAGAGTTTCTGCCGGCGGCCCTGGAGGAGGTCAGCTGGCAGGGCGCGATGTACGGTGTTCCGCTCGATGTCTACACCCTGGTGTGGCTTTACAATCGCGACCACTTCGATCAAGCCAATCTCCCCTACCCTACCGGCGACTATGATTTTGCCGACTTACAAAACGCCATTGCCGTTCTAACCAAACCCCAGGAAGGGCGCTACGGCGTCGGTTTTACCACCGATCCCCGGTATGTTTATACCTGGCTGGCCAACGCCGGGGGCGAGGTTCTGTCTGGCTCACCGGAGACCGGTTTCAATTTAACGCTCAATTCAGAAAGCAATATCGATGCCCTGCGTTATCTGGCCAACATGGCCAAATCCGGCTATGGCCCGCTGCCCACTACCCGGCCTCGTGATTATGAGGATACCCGCCAGCTATTTCTGGAGGGGAAAATCTCGATGGTCATGGGAGGGCCGTGGGATATTCATCTCATCCAGTCAACATATCCCGACTTTCCTCTGGGTGTAGCCCAACTGCCCAAAACTCCGGCCGCCGACAGCGCCGCCTCGGTGCTGGGCAGCACCGGTTTCTTCATCCCGCGCGGGGCTCGCCATCAAGATTTGGCCTTTGAATTTATGAAGTGGGCTACCAGCGACCGCTACGCCATCGCCATGGGGCGTCGTTTAGGTCGCTACCCGGCCAAAAGTTGGTTGCAAAGTTCACCCTATTTCACCGAGAATCTGCTGCTGCTGCCATTTTTTAATCAACTCAACGCCGCCCGCCCCTATCACCTGGACCTGTTCCCTACCGCCGAAAGCGCTTACGCCACGGCGATTAAAGCCTCTTTCTATGGGGCCAATCCGGCCGAGGCCCTCAATGAAGCCCAAAATGTCGTCGCCGGGACAATTCCGATGAGGGAAGCAACACCGTGAAACAATCGGCCCGGCAGTTTCACCAGCAATTTCAGGACTGGATCAGCCAATTAAGCTCACAAGCCATTTTGCTGATCATTGTCTTGTTGTCTCTGATCCTGCTGTTAACGGTTGGGGTAACCTTTTTGGCCTACCAGCGGGTAACCCAATCCCTGGCCGAAAGCCGCGACCAGGAACTGGCCAAAATTTCGGCCGAGCGACTGTCGGAGAGTATGCTGGGTTTTGCCCAGGGTTTGCGTATTCTGGCTGACCAGGATCAAATGCAATCGGGTGAACCCACCCTACAGGAGCAAACGCTGGAGCGAGGGCGCGAACTCATTGCTGATTTCACCAACTATGATGGGGGAGTCATCATTCTTGATCCCCAGGGGTTTGTAAGTGTGACCAAGCCGTTCCGACCTGATCTGATTGGGCAGGATTTCTCGAGCGAAACTTATTTTCAGCGGGCTAAAGCTTTTCCGGAGTCGCCCTTTCTATTCTCTGACATCCAGACCGAACCCGGCACCAGCGAAGAGGTGATCGTAATTAGCGTGCCTATCGTCAATGCCAATGGTGATTTCAACGGAGTTATCGCCGGTAGGTTTTATTTGAGTTTTCAGCGGTTAGGTCAGGAAATCCAGAAGTTGAAAGTGGGCGACGAAGGCATCGCTTATCTGGTAGATCGTACCGGCCGGGTTATTTATCACCCAATTTCCAGATTAATCGGGACCGATTTCAGCCATTTCGAGACGGTTCAACAATTGCAGAGCAGCCGGGATGCTGGGGCCATAACTAACCGCAACCAGCCAGGCACTGTGGAAGGCTACGCCATCGTCGATGTGACCGGTTGGGGTTTGGTGATTGTTGAACCCTGGACTCAGGCGGTTCAACCCGCTCAAGATGCTTTGGTGCCGGTAGTTATCGTGCTGATTGTCGGGTTGATTACGGTGGCCATCTTTGTCTCATTGGGGGTGCAACGGGTGACCGATCCAATTCAAAATCTGGTCACGCAGATCCGCCAGGTGGCCGCCGGTGATTACGATGCCAAGGTGACGCTGAGCCAGATCAAAGAAATCCGGGAACTGGGGATGGCTTTCAACGATATGGTGGAACAGATCCGCAGGTATCGAGCCGGGGTTAGGCAATATGTGGCCGACATTACCCGCACCCAGGAAGAGGAACGTAAGCGCATTGCCAGAGATTTACATGACGACACAGTTCAATCATTGATTGCCATTAACCAACGGCTAGAGCTGGCTCGAACCTCCCTGGACAACCCGGCCGAAACCCGCTCGATTTTGAATGAAGTGAAGACAATGGTCACTGGAGCGATTGCCAGCGTGCGCCAATTTAGCCGGGATTTGCGACCGCTAACGCTGGAGGATTTGGGACTCATTCCGGCCATGCAATATCAGGTCAATCAACTGGCCCAAAGTGAAGGAATAGACGTACATCTCCACGTTGAGGGCGAAACCAGGCAGTTACCGGCCGATATGGAAGTAGCCATCTATCGCATCCTGCAAGAGACTTTGAACAACATCAAAAAGCACGCCCAGGCCACCGAGGTCAATGTATCGGCCATTTTTGCTGAAGACCAAATTATTCTGACCGTTCATGATAACGGCCAGGGTTTTGAAGTTCCCGAAGCCCTGACCGATTTTGCCAGCAGCGGCAGCTTTGGCATGATGGGGCTGCAAGAGCGGGCCCAGCTTTTTGGTGGTAACGTTGTCGTTCAGTCAGAACCGGCCAACGGCACCACCATTCATTTGGTTATACCGCGTCAGTCCAAACTATCCCAACTTGAAATCCCTGTCCCCCTGGTCACCCCCAATGCAAAACCCCAGAACAGTAGCCTAATCGTAGACAAAGCGTAGACCAAACGTTAGAAAAATCCAGACAATAAGCCAAAGAGCTTAGTGAACAAACACACAAATTACGCGCCTTAACTGATGTAGCTATGGTTACGGCCAAATATAATGGTGAAGTTCAGGTTATGAAAGTAAGTCAGTTGCCCTGTTGCGCGTTTGGTTTGCTGCATCGGGCCAAAATACTGGGAACTTAGTCAACTCGGTGACAGAGAAGAGAAGAAAGGGGAGAATAGATTTATGGAGCTATTTTTTCTCATTCTGCTCATCGCCCTGCTCCTTCTGTTTGGTTATGCTCAGTGGCAGAAAGGTGTGGTCAAGACGTCTGGCAGGATGCTCAACAGTTATGAGGAAGAAGAGGTAGAAATTCGTCAGTAAACAGCCGTCCAATAACAAAAAGACCACGGCGAATCAAAAAGCCACCTTACTACCAAGAGTTAAGGTGGCTTTTTGGTCTCGATCGGTTTACAACAACAAAGCTGCGTCAATATTTCGTAGAGAGCAACCAACTGCGGCCATTTTCTGAGCAAGGGTTTGGAACCCCAGCCGGTCATCGTCGAACCTTATCGACAACTCTTGTGTCTCAAGGGTAATGGTGAATTGTTCAATTCCGGGTAGGTCATTCAGTAGCGCCTCCAGATTAACTGCAACTTCCTTGGTTAAGGCAGGAACACGCAATGCCTTGAACTCCATGATCATGGCGCCTCCCTCATTCGGATACCAAAATCTGGGTTAGCTTTAATGAGCCAACCATTGGCTTGACCTGGCTGAGTCTACTTGCCCCAACAAACAAAAACCGGGGCAAGTAAGCAAAAGGTTCTGCCCCCCGTTCTTTTGTATTTAATTGCCCTACCAAATTGAAAAATACCAAGTATCAATTCCCGTAATTATTTCCCCTATGAATTTAAGAATATATTGAATTGCTTAAATTTTATAGTGACAGATGTCATCTAAAGTACCGACAATCGTCATATCTTTTGACAAGGTCAGATTTTGAACCATTTGGAAATAAAAAACACCCTCCGGGAGGAGGGCGAGGCCAACGAACGTTTATTTATTTTAAGCAAGAATATGTTTAATCCAGCGTTTTCAAATACTCATCAAGGTTGTGACG